>JALSPD010000187.1 GCA_026986135.1 DHVE2 group archaeon | reverse complement strand
CTGCCTTATGCCATGAGTGAGACATCTCTTGAGGAGTTCCTCATGCACATCGCTGAGCTTGTAGGCGCGGAACCAGTCCTTGTCCTTCAGGAGGCCCATGGGCACGAAGAACATGGGCATTATTATGGCCTTGAAATCCCATAGGTCATCCACTAGCTCAAGTGTCTTTATTATGTCATCCTCCGTCTCCTCCGGAAGCCCTGCAATCAGGGTCATGGCTGGCTCCATTCCCACATCCTGCATTATCCCAGCGGCTTCAATCACCAGTTCGGGCCAGTTCTCGGTGCTGAATGGCTTTGCCTTCTGGGGCATTATTATCTTTGCAAGCCGCGGAGATCCAGTTTCCACACCAATCTCGGCACCCCACCATGACTGGTTGTCATCAATGATTATCTCCGCCAGCTTATCCATGAGCCTTGAATCCCTCTGTCCCTTCACCATGGCTGCAATGCTCGCATGGGCCCACACTATCTTCTTATAATGCTTCTTGAAGAGTTTGTGGAGCTTGATTAACTTCTCCTCATTGGGAATTATGTACGAGGGCGGTTTTGCCCCGTACAGAAGAACATCCTCGCTGTGTATTATTCCGTTTTCCACTCCATTTCTCACATTCACCAGGATTTCCTTCTCAATCTTCTCGAACGGCATGTAACGCAGGGGCCTCAGGGTTACGGAGCAGAACTTGCATCCTCTTGGACATCCGCGCATCACCTCCACGAGGCCATTCACGCTAGGCAGTTTTATTTCTGAAATCTCCTCAATTTTAGGGGATTCTGAGGGCTTCACATTGAGGAATTTTGGTAGTTCTTCGCCATTCAGTGCTTTTCTAACCAGATCCCCGATTACCATCTCCCCCTCTCCATCCACAACGCTATCCACGCCCCACTCCTTCATCTTGTCCTCGCGGTACTTCCAGTGCCAGGCAGCCGGGCCTCCCGCTATGATCTTAACTCCATTCTTTTTCATCTCCCTCACGGCAGGAGAGTTCATTAGGCGTGCGAATGACCTAGCATTCACGGTCTCGGTGTTGAATATTGATGCGAAGGTGCTTGAAGGCGGCCCAAAACCGAAGTAATCGTGATGAGATAGAAGCAGAACCTTGGCGTCATCCACATGTTTATGGAGGTGGTCAGGGTCAATAATCGCTGCATCAAAACCCTCGTCTATGAGCTTTGCCTCAATTTTTCTCAGGCCGTAGGGTGCTTCCAGAGGCCTTCCTTCCCTGTCAATTATCTTCACTGGAGGTGCAAAAAGCCAGAGCCAGAATTTTTCAGGGAGCACAATTGGGGGACCGGTGGTCCCAAAACCCAGAAATTCCTTGTGATGGTGATTGGACATCATCGTTCTGTCAGTGGTAAGCACTACTTCCACCATTGGATTCACCCTCGGCGCGGAAGGTTTTAAGAAGTTATAAACATTTCGCCACATTAATGCTCCCAGTCAAGGTAAAATTGCTGAATTTAGGCGGTGTTGAGAAGGAATACAGGGAAGTGATTGAGTTTTATTTATCGCGAATAGAGCGGATGTGCAGACTCACAGTTATGAAGGGATCAAGAATTCCAGATGAGGCCATCCTTCTTGATCCTGAAGGTGAGGAATTGACAAGTGATGAGTTTTTCAATATGCTGAAACATTATTCCTCTCAGGGGATGGATATAACATTCGTTATAGGGCCTCCAGAAGGGTTTGGTGAAGAGGAGAAAAAAGGTAAGAGATTGATCTCCCTTTCTCGCCTTACTATGCGCCACGAACTTGCATACCTTGTATTGCTTGAGCAAATTTACAGGGCACTTCTCCGGATGAAAGGAACAAAATATGAGAGGTAATCACTCTTCGTAAAATTCTTCATCCTCATCAATATCCTTCCTGAATCTTTCAGCGATTCCCAGCGCAGGCAATCCCTTCATTCTTCTCTTTCTTATGTGAATATACAATGCGCCAAGTACCGCAGCCAGTAAAATTGCGATGGTGATCCACAGCCACATCATGGCCATAAAGAATGTTTGGATTTCTACGGTCCCAGTTTCAACATCTGTGTTTCCTGCATTGTCCTCCACAATTACCTGAAACTTAAGAATTCCAGCCTCTGCATTTTTTATTCTTGCTATATAATCTCCACTTCCAAGGTATTCCATAACTACCTCTCCTTCCTTTCCTGAGCTGTATATGTATTTCAAAATGACCCTGGTTATGTTGCCTGCATCTTCAACATGGGCGACTATTTCTATTGTATCACCCTCAACATGCACTTTTGCGTAGCTAAGATGCACAGCTGGCGGAGTTTTATCCACGTAAAATCCTGGAGCATAGTAATCATCCATAATGTTCCCTGCCCTATCTCTGGCGCCTCTTACTACTATCCTGTGCTCTCCCTCTGTCAGGGTATAGCCGTGGAGTGTTAGAATGTATATTTTTGAATATGAAGACCCGTTTTCAGGGGTGGCATTTTTCTCAATTCCATCAAGAAGTATGCGAGGGCTGGTAACATCTTCGGAGAAAATGAATTTCACAGTTATTGTGGAACTACCGTTATATGGTCCTTCTGGGCTCATACTTACTTCTACTATGGGTTTTTTGGTATCCACTTTGAATTTGAAATCTGAATACGGTTGCATCACATTGCCTGCAGTGTCCTGGCCACCAGATATGTATATTGTGTTGTATCCGTTAGGCGTGGTGGAAGTTATTACAAGGGTACCCTCCCATGTGGTGTTGGAAATCCACATACCACTCACTGTTATATTTCTCGGTCCATAGGTTACATTAAGTGGATGGTGTGTATCCATTGCCTCGTTGAATACTATGATTATGGGATATCTTCCAGCCTTATACGCTTCATGAGAACCGAGGTCCACAAGTGCAACTTCTGGCGGTTTTGTATCCACGGTGAACCATCCGTAGTAATAGTCCATGGAGTTTCCGGCGAGATCCTGAGCGTTTCTTATCAGTAGTGTGTTGTTTCCATTGTCATTTTCCCGTGAGATGGAAAACATGCCAAGCCATACCTTGCTGTTTTCCCAGTGGCCATTTACATAATATGTGTGAGTCATACCGAATGTTACTTCGGGTTCAACGCTCGTATTCATCTCTTCATTGAAATATATCTCAATGGAGTACTCTCCAATGCCAAATGGCTGGCTCCTGTTGAATATAACCTGGATGACATGCGGGGCTTCGGTATCCACATAGATGTATGTGATATTCTCCACCATATTGTTTCCTGCCTTATCCCTTGCTCCAGATATGTAAAGGGTATTTCTTCCGTTCTCCGTGTAGCTGCCTATTTTAATAGTGCCCACCCATGTTCTTGAATCCTGCCACGTACCCGATACGTAGCTGTACGAGGATATTCCAAATTTCACAGTTGGATTAATCCCTGTGTCCATATCCTCGTTGAATGATATTGTTATCCCGTAGCTGCCAATGCTGAAAGGCTGTTTTCCCTGAAATGAAATTTCTGATACTTCTGGTGCCTTGGTATCCACCACGAATGTAGTAACATATGGATTGGGAGACATCCTGTTACCTGCCAGATCCTCACCATCCTCTATGATTAATCTTAATTCACCGTTCTCGGTAGTTGAGGTTATGTATGCGCTTCCTTCCCATACCATATCCCCAATCCATGATCCACTAACGACATGCTCATATCCACCTATACCAAAGGACACATTGAGGGGTTTTGATGTATTCATATCCTCGCTGAAGTATACTGTTATGTTTAGCATTCCCACGGTTACAGGTGGTCGTGGATTAAAAACAACCTCCCTTACATAGGGTGGATCCTGATCCCTTTGAATTATGTAAATGTTCCCTGTGGTTGTTGGTGAAAATGAGTATACATCCCTACCACTTACGTTCACAGCACTGATGGTGAAGTTTGCATAGGTGTTTATATTTGCATTTTCCGCAATTTTGACCACGATGAAGTATGTAACTGTTGAACCACAGCTAACGCCAAGAGATGTTGTGAAGTTAATGGTTCCATTGTTAAAATTGGCCTGTGCCTGCATTGCATCGTTGGATGAATACCTGTTGTCTTTATCCGTGTCCTCATAAATATACGCTTCGGGAATGTCAAGATCTGTTGCTGTCCCCTCTCTTATTAGGGTGAGAGAGCTAAGAGTAACGAAACTACCAGGATTTCCGATGGCAGATAGGTGCAGTGCTATTATCCCTACCGTGGAGTACTGCCTTGCCTGCGAAGGGGAAATGTCGCCCGATGATATCTTGAGAAGGTTCACATTATTTTCCCCGGGGGTTCTGGAGTTGCCAGGAGTTATGTACCAACTGGATGCCTTATCATCGTCGTATCCGTTGGGTATCAACGATATGCTCTCGTTCTCTCCAGGGGCTGGTGCATAGCCGTTGTATCCAGAACCATCCCTGTCAAATACCAGACCGGAAGGTGGAGCATCCACATCACCGAATCCATAACTCCAGAATGCCACATAATCTATTGGATTTCCATCAATTTTGAGGACCACATCATCTCCGTTGTCGTTAAGCACATCCCCTGAAAATCCAGCATATACCCTTGCCACACCATCGCTGAAATCAAGGTCATCTGAGCCATCTCCAAAGTATATCACAAGATACGTCCCATGGGGCATTGTGCCTATGGTGGATGGTATGGTATATGTATTACCGTCCTGATCATCAATTTCAAGACCTGTTATGTTCATATCAGGGCCAGAGTTGTAAATCTCAACCCACTCGCTGTTGCCAGTTCCATAGGAAGATATTTCATTGATGACAAGTCCGTTTATATTGTAATCGTAACTTATTGTGATGCTGTGCAGAACGGGGCTGTTTGAATCCGTTCCCTGCAGCTGAGCTTTTAGCATCACATATTTTTGAGGATTGTCCACAAGATCTCCATTCTCTATTTTCTTCCAGTCTCCCCACACTATCCCATCCGAGGAGGTTCTTACGTACATTGTGATGGATGTTCCGTCAAATATGGTGGAGTCCCATGTAATTGATATCCTGGAAGGTATGTCATTGAGTTCATAAACTGGTGATGTCCAGTTGCCGTAATGGATGTACCTTTCTCCCCTCACAGTTGCCTGCATGGTTATAACTGCGGGAGTATCATCCCAGCTCATTGCCACCTCGTCCCCCTGAACCTCTCCAAAATGCCACCAGTATCCGTTATCTCCGGTGGTTGCAAACGCGGAAAGGGCTCCTTCCGTGTAGATTCCAAGCCTGTCTCCCTCCTTTGCATGTAGGTTTACTGAAAATTCGCTGACTGTGTTTTTACCGGGATATAGATCCATCGTGCTATCCACTGCATAGAAATTGCTCCCGCCACTTCTTCTGAGTATTTTTACTTTAAAAGGAGCATTGTAATCTCCAACGGATATCTTAACTGATGTGACCACACCATCGCTTCTGAAAACATAGTCGCTGTCTCCTGGAACCATGGTATATCCACCATCAAGCGTTGCTGATGGGGAATCAAGTTGCCCTATGGTGTATGTGAAGTACTCCTTATCCAACAGGAGATCCCCTGGGTGAGAAGTTGAGTTTAAATTTTCAAGGGTACCATTTTCAAAATCCTGCTCTGATGTGATCTCTATGCTCTCGCTCACCTGAGCTCTGCTGGTATTTTCAATATGTGGTAAATTGTTGCTTGTGGGCTGTCCCGTTATAATTGCGAGGGCGCTTATTATGAGAAACCATGTGACGATAATTGCGGGAGTACGGTGCATGTGGAAAAATACGGTATTCGCCTATTTCTCCTTTTTGAGAAAACTTTTTATAGAAGAAATTTTTTACCGCAAACTGGAGGTGATGAAAGATGCTCGCAGGGCAGCCAATTCTCATACTCAAGGAGGGAACCAGGAGGGAGACTGGAAGGGATGCTATGAAGAACAATATCGCGGCTGCGAGGGCAATTGCCGAGGCAGTACGCACAACCCTTGGGCCCAGGGGAATGGACAAGATGCTCGTTGATACCCTCGGGGATGTTGTAAT
>JALSPD010000186.1 GCA_026986135.1 DHVE2 group archaeon | reverse complement strand
TTCTCCTTTCTCTTATAATACTTTCTCCGCAAGAATGTAACGCTTGAGAAGATTTTTTATCTCTTCCTTCTCACTCTCGGTGAAGTTTCCATCCTCAATTTTTTTAGGATGCGCTATTTTAATTGCCTTAAGCGCATCCTTCATCTTAATTCTTAAATCCTGTTTTGATTTTATTTCACCATTCGTTACCACTGCCAGCTTTAATGGCTCTTTGATTTCAACCATCACGATGTAATTTCCCAGTTTAAAATCCATTTTACCATCTGCAATTTCCTTTAAAATGATTGACTCTGTTTTTCTGTCCAGGTTCTCCGATGATAGATCAATTATTTTTTTGGCGTCAACCATCAAAATAATACGTGTGATTTTTCCCCAGTTCTTCTTTTTGGAAAGCAAAGACAGAAGAAATTTCATATAGCGATGTTTTAGATAGATCAGGTAAATAAGCCAGATTGTGTATATGGCCACATACCAGGGGAGAACCATGGTTACTATTCGCGCATAATCCCTGAAATACCTTTGAAATTTTGCTATGTATGAGATTATACCCCAGCTTGAGAGTATAATAAGGGTGATTAGAAGCAGTACGGCACTTCTCTTTGCATTGTGTTTTTCTCTATATATCCACTCAAATTTTACCCTTAGATTCCTCTCCTTTCCAATGAGTAGTGCCTTTTCAACAAGTCTTTCCGATATAATAACACCTATGAATATAAGGAAGTATATAAGGGCGGATTCAAAATCACCTGCATATATGCAGTTTCCTGTAACTCCCAGAATAAGGGCTAGTTCAAGCAGGAATAAATACCAGAAATCTTCCTTAATCTCTGAAGCTGTGGCCACATGAAATCTATGCGGGTTTTGAATAAAAAGCCAACGTTCAGAATATTAAAGATGATAATAAAAGAAAAAATCAAAGGATTTTTCTTCTCAAAAGGAAGACAATCATTGGTGTGGCCATCAGGATTACATATGGGGAGATCTCTGGTACTGGCTGGCTAACTGCGAAGACATGCACTGTTGTTCCGGTGTGGACATACATCTCATTTATTATGCCATCCCCATTGTAGTCAAACTGGTTCCATCCCCCAATCACTGTAATTGGTTGCAGAGGTACAACATCTGCATCGTATATATCATTTGTAACTTTGCCGGTCCATAGTAACGATCCATCTGAGCCAGATAGCACGCGTATATATGTGCTTACATTGTTGTCTTTTGAGTAGTACATCTTTACCACAATGTCGTTTGTGCCATCCCCATTTACATCTCCAGCAGGTCCTACCGATGTGGTCCAGTTCTTGAAATCATCGTTGTAAAGGTCAGTGGTCACATTCACGTTCCATACCTCGGTACCATTTGCCATTTCCAGAAGGGCCACCTTCACATAAACTCCGGAACTGTCATTGAAATACCCGTAGGCAATGACAGAATCCTGCATACCGTCGCCGGTAATGTCTGTTATTTCCTTTATGGCACTTGTGCCTGGATATCCCCCTACCAGACCGTTCTTAAACCAGGTGTCCAGTACGCTTCCATCTTTCCCAGAGATCGCTGTCATGTTTACATCTTTGACATAGTATCCACCGGCATCTCTGTCTATTCCTCCCATCACGTATATATCCCATATACCATCTCCGTTGATATCGTTGGTTGAGAGGTATGCCATGTAATGCCAGCTCTGATTAACAAGCTCATCTTCCCATAGCGTGTGGTTATTCTTTACATCCCAGCATACAAGACGAGTGTTGTTGTCAATGAATATTATCTCACCGTATCCATCTCCATTCATGTCAGGGGATTGCACCAGACGGTGTGAAATTCCAGTTTTAATATCGGTCCATAAGGATGGTATCGTATAGTTCTTTACTGAAGTTTCGTAATATCCTGCAAGAGCACCTGTACCATTTATGAAATTGAGTAGGGTCTTATTTTTATTTGTATCCTTTGTGGGCATAACAAGATCCGTTCTGTTATCCCTGTTATAATCAAATGCAACGCTGATTCCCAGTGCACTGTCTGGAGATGTCATTGGATAAATGCCAGGTATGGTAAGGTTCCACATTACGCTTCCAGTGGCAGAATCAATGGCTGTGAGTGTGGTATTTCCAGGGCTTGCAGAGAGATTTATGAAAAGCACATCCGGATAATACGGATGGAAGCCGTATCCATTGAACTGTGCCACATCCGCGCCAAATGGTGATATTCCATTATACACGGGTCCAATATCTTTGCGTTCCCATACCGTAGATAGGGTTGAATTCATCATTATTATCTGTAGTTCTCCTATTTGGTAGCTGAGTATGTTGCCTATGTAGTATCCAATGTAAAGAAGATAAGCGTCTCCATTCACCACGTATGTTCTTATTTCATATGTGTAATAGTTAACAGTTGCGGATAGCGACTGATAGTTTATTGTCTGTGGGACATTTATGTCCCGATATATGTAATCTGAGAGATTGGTGTTGTTAAAGTGGTATATGGAGAGCCTCTTGTTGTTTGAATGGTTTCCAAATACCATGAAATGCCATTCACTTACAGGCTTCCCGACTCCATTTTCCAGGGTATCTCCATACACTACTGGATCAATGGGCACATTATCTCCCGTTTCAACATACCCGACATCTGTGAATGTTTTTATGGTGATCACATTACCGCTTGCGCCGTCAAGCACAGCAACGGTATACTGATTTGAACTGAAATTTTCCATCTCAACCATTATCTCCGCAAGGCCATCTCCGTTGAGATCCATCATTGGGGTCATTGATTTTATCATTCCGTAATTCCCACCCATATCCTTTCCCCAAACTTCTTGTGGGGAGAAGGACATATTTGCTTTCAGTGCGGCTGAAGTCCCTGATAGTAACATCGCGGCTATCACTGTAATAATTGCAGCACTCATAATGGCTTTCCTTACCCCGTTCATTTTAATCACCTTATAAGTTAAAAATTTTAGGATATAAAAATTTTGTGTAAACAATCTCCACCACGATGTGTGGAATATTAGTGGAAAGGGTTATATAGGAGCACATCCTTAATTAGTACTGTGGGAAATAACGAGGATAAAATGGTCCGAGTTCCCAAGGATATGTACGATGCCATAGGTGAGTTAATAAAGAAATATCCTCAATATGGCTGGAAGGGGCCTTCCGAATTTGTGAGAGATGCCATAAGAAGATATGTGGAGGAGCTTCACAGGCGCGAGATCATACTCAAGAAAGCTATGAAGGTCATGCCTGACAGGGTTAAGATGATTCTTTCCCGTTTTATGGGTGAAGATGAAGCTATGGAAGCATACAGGAGAATAATGGAGATAAGGGAGGAAGATCCCGAGGAATACATAGGGGAAGTGGTTAATGTGCTTAAGGAGTATGTTGGGGAAAAACTTGCAGAGATAATTGCGAGAAGAATTGTGGAGGAGAGGCTATATGAAGGTGAGCACAGGGATTAAAAATCTTGATAGCATAATGGGCGGTGGGTTTCTTGAAAGAAGTTTCAATCTTGTTTATGGTGGCGGCGGAACTGGAAAAACACTGTTCACATTGAACTTTCTTTTAAAGGGTGCAGAGGAGGGGAAGCATGTAATCTATGTGACTCTGGAGGAATCATGGGATGATATAACCCGCAAATTGCCCCAGGGTATGAAGGATAGACTTGAAAAGGTAAAGGACAGGTTTCACTACCTTGATTTCGGAAGTATGAGACCTGTACTGGGTAGGGAAGTTCTAAAATCAGATGTTCTTCTTGAGGCAATCACAAGCAGTATAGTTGTGCATAACATCAGCCTGGCGGGTCTGGATGGAATAGCACCAATTTCTCTTTATTATGAGAACGAGAAGAAGATAAGAAGCGTTATATTTGACATCTCGCAGAGTTTGAAGAGCTATGGGGTGACCACCATTTTCACAAGTGAGGAGATAAATGGTGTGAGCAGATATGGTGTGGAAGAATACGTGTCTGATTCTGTTATTCGCCTTATCTATACTGGTAGATTCAGAAGATTGCAGATATTGAAAACACGCGGATCGGATTTTGTTGGTGGGCTTCATGGCTTTGAGATATCAACGGATGGGCTGAGAGTATATCCGCGTGTCCTGTTTTCAGAGGGTAAACATGAAATAAAGGAAGAATCTCTGGGTATTCCAAAGCTGGACAATATGCTTGGAGTGATATATTCTGGAGATGTCACTCTTCTATCAGGGCCACCTGGTACAGGAAAATATCTTTTTGGTGTTCAATTCATAAAGAGTTCCTGTGCCCATGGAAAGAAGGGAGTTTACATATCCTTTGAGGAAAATTCTGCGAAGATAAAAAAGAGGCTTCAGGATATGGGAGAGAACTTGAAGAACTGCCGTGTGATATACATTGATGCGTTGGAGATGGATATGTACAGGCTTTTGTGGGTAATTCGTGATAGGTTAAAGGATGCGGATCGTGTGGTTTTTCATGGGATAAACGTGCTGTCAAAACGTGATGAATATCCAGACTTCGTTCATTCTTTGCTGAACTATACACGAAGAAATGGTATTGGCTCCATGGTTATTTACACTATTCCCGGTATTATTGGTACCAACACAATCGGAGACGAGAATGTGGTGTATATGTCAGATAACATTATACGGGTACTATTCGCTGAGATTAATGGCGAACTTAAGAAGGTATTGGTTATAATAAAAACGCATTCACCCACACATGAACGTGGTCTGGTGGAGTATCGGCTTGGAAAAAGGGGAGTTATAATTGTGGGGAAGATAGAGGAACTTGAGGGTATAATGAGTGGTACGCCATCAAAGCAGATGGAGATTCGTAAACGGGTTGAAAAATTCTTTAAGTGAAAACATTTAATATTTTTTTGTCTTCTAGCCACGCATGCTCAGGACACATACTACAAAAGAGGCATCAATGCTTGACGGTGAGAGCGTACGTGTATGCGGATGGGTTCATGACATCAGGGTTCTTGGAAGGATAGCTTTCCTGGTTCTGCGTGATAGATATGGTTTTGCGCAACTTACCTTGATTCGCAGCCTTCTTGGAAAGGATAAGTTCAAGGAATACACAAAGATAACAAGGGAAAGTGTAATATGCGCCACAGGAAAGGTGCAGAAGACAGAACAGGCAAAACTGGGATTTGAGATTCTTCCGGAGATTATAGAGGTGCTAAACCCTGCAGATGCACCCCTTCCGTTGGGTGTGTCAGACATGGTAACTGCGGATATGGAAACAAGGATTGAGAACAGGTTCTTAGATTTAAGAAAGCCAGAAGTGATGGCAGTATTCAAAGTGAGAAGTGCACTTTTGCAGGGGATACGGGAGGTTCTTGTGGCCAATGGATTTCTTGAGGTGCATACACCTAAAATTGTTGCCACTGCAACAGAGGGTGGAACCGAACTGTTTCCTCTTAAGTACTTTGAGAAGGATGCATATCTTAATCAAAGCCCTCAACTCTACAAACAAATACTTATGGCTGCGGGATTTGATAGGGTATTTGAAATAGCCCCAGCTTTCAGGGCAGAGGAACACAATACTACCCGTCATCTTAATGAATTCATCTCTATAGATGCTGAATTAAGCTTTGCAAACGATGAAGATGCGATGTCAATTCTGGAGAAAAGTATTGTGGGAGGCATAAAAAGAGTTATTGATAAGGAGAGCGAAGCACTTGAACAGCTGAATGTGAAATTATCTATACCGGAACTTCCCTTCCGAAGAGTCACCTATGACGAGGCATTAAATCTGGTTAATAAGCACATATCCATGGAGTGGGGCGAAGATTTCTCCACGGAAGCCTTAAAGGTTCTTGGAGAGGAAATCGGTGGGTTTTATTTTATTACTCGGTGGCCACTTGATATAAAGCCATTTTATGTTCTGCCTGATGAGGATGGATACTCTTTCGCCTTTGATCTTATGTATAGAGATAAAGAATTGAGTTCTGGTGCTCAGAGAAATCACAGGTATGAGAGCTTGGTTGAGATAATGAGGTCCAAAGGGCTAAATCCAGAGAATTTCAACTTTTATCTCCGCGCATTCAAATACGGTATGCCGCCCCATGCGGGATGGGGCCTTGGACTTGAGCGACTGGTGATGATTGTTACAGGTGTCAAAAATATTCGCGAGTGCGTTATATTTCCAAGGGATAGAACAAGACTGGTGCCTTGATCCCTCTCAAAAAATCTTTACACACTTTAAATTTTATTATAAAAATTAGGAGAATGTAAGATCCTCGTAGGCTGTAAGTGCTGCCATTGCTCCCTGACCTGCGGCTATTATTATCTGCCCTGCTATGCCTGTTACATCGCCTGCTGCATATACCATTGGTACATTGGTTCTCATTTTTGAGGATACCTTAATATATCCTCTGTTGTCGGTTTCCACTCCCAGTTTCTTTGCCAGATCGCTTATGGGTATTAGCCCTATGTAGATAAATACACCGTCAACACTGATCTCTTTTGTTTCTCCTGTGTTTCTGTCCTTGTAAATAACCTTTTCTACCTTATCTTTTCCTGCAATTTCTGTTACCATTGCATTGGTTATGTATTCAATGCCCTTCTCTTTTATTATATCAACGTAAGCCTTTTCACACATGTACTTGGGCATGAACTCCAGTACCACGGGATCCACACCGATATCCTTTAGATATATAGCTGCTATCGCCCCTGAGTTACCTCCGCCTATTACTGCAACTTTCTTTCCTCTGAAGAAATATCCATCACAGGTAACACAGTAAGATACACCCTTCCCGTAAAATTCGTTTTCTCCAGGTACATTGAGCTTTTTGTGTGTGGTCCCTGTTGCAAATATTATCGCCTTTGCTCTGTACTCGCCCTTTTCCGCTTTTATTACGAAAATACCGTTGTCTCTTATGATTTCTTTGACTTCGTTTCTCTCTGATATTTCAACATATTTCATTGCATGCTCTTTGAATCTTTTTGCCAGATCTTCACCTTTTATGCCTTCAAAGCCCAGATAGTTCTCCACGAAAGGGGCCTCCTCGGCAAGTCCCCCGGCATTACCCTTGTCTATTATTATTGCTTTAAGTCCTGCCCTCACCGCATAGATGCCCGCACTCAATCCCGCAGGACCCGCACCTATTATGGCCACGTCCACATCCTTGCTCTCCCTAGATGCTGAGGGGAGCACGAATCCGAGATCCATGCTCTCACCTCACTTCATTTTTTTCCAGGCATCAACCACGTACTTTATGTACTGCTCATCAGGATATGCACCTATGAACTGCACATCCTCATTAATAACTATGTGGGGGACGCTCATAACGTTCCACTTATTTGCCCATTCTGGAAATTCTATGGCCTCCACCATTTCTCCAGTAATATTCTCGTTAAGTATGGCAAAGCGATGAGCGGTTCTTACAGCCCTTGGGCAATATGGACATGTGGGTGTAACAAAGATCTGTATCCTTACAGGTTTATCAATCATATCCAGTTGAGCCTTTACCTCTTCGCTGACCTCTGCCGTTCTTCTTGATACATCTATTATATCCTCTATCAAAGAGGAGAACTCGTATCCTGAAGGAAGGCCCACATATCTTATCCTACCTCCATATTTATCCCCATCAGTTACAATAACTGTTGGTGCCTTATCCACACCATATATTTTTGCCTCATCGCTATCAACCCTGTACTCATGGAACTCAATTGCATCGTGAAGCTCTGCAACTTCCTGTGCTATTGCAGTTGCAACGTTGCAGTACTGGCAGTTATCTCCTGTGAAGACAAGCAGTTTCACATTCTCCTTCAGATGCTTGCTGAATTCCTCTTTCAGGTATTCCTTATCCTTATCACCTATGTATCCCATTTCAATCACCTTTGGCGCCCATATGGGTATCATATTAAAACCTTTGTGGATCATTTTTGTGTAATAAAAAGTTGAGGGGATCAGTTATTTTTCTTTCTCCTCACCAGTACAAATACAAAAATCAATACGATTGCTCCTAATATTGCTATTGCCATCCATGCTGTTCCCCCGAGATCAAGTAGTGCTGAAGCTTTACCGTTTTCTTTTGTATCTGCCAATATTGTATTTGAGGTGCTTATCTGATTTTCGTAGTTTCCATCCCCGTTTTCATCTATTTTAATGATAACCGAATCCTTGGAATTGGATGCTACTTTGGCCCAATTCACAACGTATTCGTTTATTTCTTTTGTTTTTATCGGTATTTCTGTTGCATTTACCCATAGAGAGGCTGTGTTTCTTCCTCTGTTAATATCTCCTGTCATTTTGATGCTCAATGTGTGTCTTCCGTCATGCCCTCCAATTATTCTGTAGTGCAAGCTATCAGGATTGCTGGTTTCAAACCTATAATGTACATTTTTCCCGTTACTTATCATCTTGCCTCCAGGAATCTCTCCATATATATCCCCTGCGTTTTCGTTCCAGCCCCCAAATCTCCTTCCTTGGGAATCAATAACCAGCAGCTGATGGTAATTCACATCTGTGTTTTTATCAGTTAGATCTGTGAGCATAATATCCACAAAGTCCCCCATACCTGGTAACTTAGCTGTCCAGATACTTCTGGTTCCCATATCAATCCAAGCTACATATCCA
>JALSPD010000185.1 GCA_026986135.1 DHVE2 group archaeon | reverse complement strand
TTCCCCAGAAAGCACGTTGTAAATATATCCGTTTCCCTCGTAACCCCAGGCTACCCAATATCCATCCATGCTTAGAGAACTTAGGCCTCCATAGTATCCGGTGTCGTAGGATAGCACACTATGTTCTTCTCCAGTTTTTATATTTTTTACCGTTGCCCATACGCTTTTTCCAAAGTTTCCGCGACCGCTGTAGAATTTGTGTTTATTTTTACAGGATTTTTACCCGGGCTCATGTAAACAATATGTGGTGATGAACCCTCCTCAAAAAATGCAACTTCATCTCCATATGTTTTTGGAAACATACAGTTGCTATCCCCATGATAAATTCTTCCCTTACTGCTATCAATTATAACGGGGGAACCATCCTCAGGCCAGCTTTCCCATACTGTATACTTGCTCCCAACACTCGGTCTGTATTCTTCATATCCCGTTTTTCCGTAGTTTATGATCTCTCCATTGCTGTACTCCTTTATTTCCATAGTTGTAGAATTACCGAGACTTACTTCTTCAGACCATGCAACCTTTTCTCCATATACCGACACATCGTACAGGTTGTTTGCTGTTTCGTATATTTTCATTGCATCCAGGCTTATGCTATTTTTAAAACCTAAAGTTCTTATGTTTTTTTCAGAGTGTCCCATAGTGGCATCCATTCCCTGAACAACCATTGTGAGAAGGATACCTGCTAAAATCAACCAAATAAAGAATTTTTTCATAGCATACAACTCCTTTTATTCATCCAAAACATGTAGTTTTCATCGTATAAATTATTTATCATTTAAATAACAACCTCTTTTTTTATCGCGGTAGAGGTCGCACAGATGTAATTGGATTTTCCTCTTAGTTTTTAGCATGGAGCATAGAAATGGGCCATAGAAAAATTTATAATATGCTATGAGATACCAACCGCAGGGATGGCCATGAGAGTGAAGGTAGATGTTAAGGATCTCAAGGAGATAACGAATCTGCTGCTGACCTTGGTAAATGAAGCGAAGTTTGAGTTTACAGGTGAGGGATTGAGTGTTAAAGCTGTGGATGCAGCTCACATAGCGATGATAGTGCTTGATGTTAGCAGAGATGGATTTATGGAGTATGAAGCTGAAGATGAGGAACTTGGAGTGGACCTTGATAAGGTAAAGGATATCCTCAAACTCGCCTCCTCTGGCGATGTTATTGAAATCATGAAGGACGGGGGCAAGTTGACCTTTGTAATAGGAAATCTTACCAGAAGCATGGCTCTGATTGATTCAAGCTCTCTCACTGTTCCCAAGGTTCCCAATATTGCTTTGCCTGCAAAGGTTGTTGTACCTAAAGATGATTTTATAAATGGCATAAAGGCAGCAGAGGCTATCTCGGACAGCATCACTCTGGAAGTAACTCCAACAGAGTTTCATATGTTTGCAATTGGTGATGAAGACACCATAAACCTTGATCTTCCAAAGGATATGCTCAGGGAAGTGGAATGCGATGAGCCTGTTAAGAGCACTTATCCTGTGGATTATCTTTTAAAACTTGCCAAGGCAATGGATACTGCTGAATATCTTACCATCTATCTTGGAAAGGATTACCCTGTTAAAATAGTGTTTGATATTGTGAGAGGCAAGGGAAAGGCCACCTATCTTCTTGCTCCCCGCATTGAAGGGGAGTGATTTTTACCCCATTCTTTTATTCTGCGAAAATCTCTTTTTTAAAAGGAATTTTAGGTTGCGGAAACCATCTCTCCATGTGTTCAGCTTTACCTCTCCTTTTCTCTCTCTGTACTCTATGGGTATCTCAGCACACCTGAATTTTTTCCAGGCCTCAATTTTTATCTCTTCACTGAATGGCATGCCATCGGAAGTTAAATTCAGAGATTTCAGTATATCCCTCCGAAAAACCCACATTCCACTCTGAGAATCTTTTATTTTAACGCCGAAAAGGAGACGGGTAGCAATTGTTAGTATCTTATTGCCTATTTTGTGTGTAAGTGTCATGGCTCCTTTTTTCATCATAGAAAACCTCTCACAGGAAATGAAGTCAAGATCGTTTTTAAGAAGATACTCTACTATCTCTGTGATCTTCTCCGCTGGATAGGTGTCGTCTCCATCAAGGGTGACTATTATTTCACCAGTTGCATGTTCAAAACCTGTCTTATATGCTCTTCCATAACCCCTTCTCTTTTCCACTATCACCTTTGCTCCCTTTTTCTCAGCTATTTCCCTGGTGCGGTCTTTTGAGTCTCCGTCAACTATTATTATCTCCCACTCGTATTTAGGGTCTTTGGGTATTTTATCAAGCACATCCCCTATGGAATCTTCCTCGTTAAGAGTTGGTATTACCACACTTATTTTCATTTTCTATCACCATACAGTTTGCATGCAATATATCCCATGATGGCGAATCCAAGACGTACCGTTCCCCAGAATGAGAGCTGTGAGGGGTTAATCATATTTTGGGGTTTGTACTGATTCCACAGACGACCATGTTTTATGGTTAGCTGTTTTCTCCCATAGCCGTTCCAGAAGGCTTGCTTTGCAAATGAGAAGAAAGAGTCCCTTGTACGGTGGTACACTATTGCATTTGGATTGTATACTATTTTTGCACCATGTTCAACGGCTCTCATGTTAAGATCAATATCCTCGGCTGTTATGAACCACGGATCAAACCCACCTATCTCCTTAAATAGTTCTTTTCTGTATGCAAGATTGCAGCTGGGATACGTGACGTCCATACCCTTATAAAAAAGCTCAACCCTTTCAAGTTTTTCCCAGGGACCGTATCCTATGTATATCGTTTTTCCAGCAACAACATCAGCTCCCTCTTTGAAAGATTTTCTTATCTCTTTTAGCCAGAATGGATTTACAAGATCATCTCCATCTGTGAATGCTACAAAATTACCGGATGCTTTTTCAACACCGTAATTTCTCCCCACACCTCTTGACCCACCCTTTTCATAGAGATGAATGAAATCGTATCTCTCCTGGTACTTTTTCACAATTTCACGGGTGGCATCGGTGCTATGCGCATCCACAATGATTATCTCAAATGGCTGCTCCTGAATCACCAGGGAGTCCAGAAGATACGATATATACCTTTCCTCGTTTCTAACGGTTATTACTATGCTCACGAGCACAGTCCACGATAACAAACAAAGATAATATATTTTTCATTCATATCCCTGATTAATATGGGGAAAAGTAAAAATACCATTTGAACATTAACTTTAAGGATGTCTGATGGCGGTAGAGAGCGGTGTAAGACGGGTATAGCTGGGCTTGATAACATTCTCAATGGTGGCATTCCCCGCGGAAATACTGTTTTGGTTACTGGCTCATGTGGAACGGGTAAAACAACTCTCAGCCTTGAATTTCTTGTGCATGGTGCTCTGATGGGCGAGAGGTCAATGTATATCTCGGTAACAGAGGCCCCTGAGAAGTTGATTGAGAATATGATGACCTACGAGTTTTTTGATAAGAAATTGATTGAAGAAAAAAAGCTTATCTTGATAGATCTTCAGGAGATATATGTTAAACTTGGGCTTGAGAAACTGGAGTTCAATCTTGAGGATGTGAACATTCTGGTAGAGCAAATTGTAAGGATTGTTAAGGAACTGGGTATAAAGAGGCTTGTTATTGACTCTATAACATCCATATGCTACAGGCTTACATCTCAGGAAGAAATTCGGGAGTTTATTCTCCATCTTGGAAAGGACCTTTCAGATCTTGGATGCACAACCATGCTTATTTCGGAGCTTCTTCCATCTGCAAAGGGGTATTCTCAGTATGGGGTTGAAGAGGCTATTGCAGATGGCATTATCCTTATGGGGAATCTGGAAAGGAGAGGAGATCTGTTAAGAACTATCCAGGTTATAAAGATGCGGGGAACCACCCATTCCCGCGCAAAATATGTGCTGGATTTAACTCCCATAGGTGTTTTAATTGCTCCTCTTCTAAAGGGTGGAAGTGTGGAGGTGATGTGATTGGGTGTCACTGCCAATCTTGTTGGAAAACTTGAGGAGTTATCATCATCTTCGGCAATTGCCATCAATACTACGGTGAATTCCTACTTTGATGTTCTCAGGGCTGTGGTGGATGTGTTTCCAACACGTCATGATCTTTATGTGTTCTATGTGACATCCACCATACCATCCAAGAATATGGTAAATCTTTTTGAACTTCTGGGCATAGACTCAAATCGTGTGTTCTTTGTGGATACCATATCCCATCTTATGAGGGAGATGGATACAGTATCTGATCGCTTTCTTTATATTGAAAGCCCTACCATGCTGGAGTACATTATGCTTAAGGTGGAGTATCTTGCCCGAAAGTACAATGATAAGAAGATCCTGGTGATCCTTGACTCTGTTAATTCAATGTCCATCTATAATGGACCTAAAATAATGTCAGAATTTCTGCATATATTTGTTACCTCTCTGAGAAGCTGGGATGCATACATGGTGCTCATTGCTATGAAAGAGCAGAATACTCCCGAGATTGATGCCATGTTGAACATGGTTTGTGATGAGATTTACGATGTGGAGGAGGTGGAGTAATTGGATCTGAATACCGTTTCAATAGGGCTTCCAAAGCTTGATAAGGCTCTTATGGATGGGGTGCCTGAAGGATATACGATTCTTCTTTCTGGTACTCCTGGATCGGGTACTGAATTATTTGCAAAACAGTTTGCTGCATCAGGTACAGATAAAGAAAATGTGGTTTATATTACCACCACAGAGAGGGATGAGGATATAATTGCCACAATGCAGAATTTCGGATGGAATACTGATAAGATACATATTGTCAATATCGGTGCTGAGTACTATCACAAAGTTCTTGAAAAAGAACTTATTATAAGCAAATACAGAGAAGAGGGAATCCCGGTGAATGAGATATTTGCACCTGCAAGAAAGAAAAAGGAAAGGGAAGTTAATTTTCTCACCAGGATAACCTATGAGATCTTCAAATTAAAACCACCATTTCGCGTTGTAATAGATTCGCTTGATTTCTTCTTGAATAATTATGAGGCCACCAAGGTAATCTCGGCCCTTAGAACCATAAAGGCCCATGCTCAGTACTATGGTGGTGTAGTTCTTGTGACCATGCTTAAGGATGTGTACGATACCCATACGCAGAGCGGAATTGAGCAGCTTGCAGATATCATTTTAGAGCTTGAAAAGTACAGGACTCCCAGAGGATTCATAAATCATCTGATCCTGAAAAAGGTTAGGAATCATCCTGAAAAGGTTGGTATATTCAAATATGAAATATATGAGAAAGGGATAAAGATAGTGGATTGAGATGGAGCGATCCGGGATAGCAAATCTTCCACTTCATGGAGGACATGCTCCCCGATGGCTATTTGATCGTATGGTGAAGCTTTCAGGAGAAATTATTCGCGTTATTTCCCTTGAGTTTGGGGTAGATGAGGTTATCAGGAGGCTTGCAGATCCTTATTGGTTTCAGGCATTTTCTTGTGTGATTGGGTTTGACTGGCATTCCTCAGGGACGACTACCGTAACACTTGGATCCCTTAAACAGGCCTTATCTCCGGAGGACGGAGTGCTGATTGCAGGTGGTAAAGGAAAAGCTTCTCGCAGCGCTCTTGAGGAAATTGAAAGGATAGGTGATACTTTCAATCTCAACACACAGCAGGTGGAGATGCTAAAAAAGGCAAGCAGATTGTCTGCCAAGGTAGATAATGCGGTTCTTCAGGATGGATATTCCCTTTATCACCATGTAATTGTGATCACCGAAAAGGGAACATGGACTGTGATACAGCAGGGAATGAATGCAAATGCAAAGTATGCCCGGCGATATCACTGGATTTATGGAATTAAGAGTTTTGTTAATGAGCCTCATCAGGGAATAATTGGAGATAGAATTGAAAATAGAGTTATGGATCTCACATCAAGAATCAGTGAGGAAACAAGAAAAGTCTCGGTGGATCTCGTGAAGGATAACCCGCGAAATTTGCGGTCAATGGTGGCCGAGGTAAAGAATGCTGGACAGAAAACGCTGCATGACTTCACAGAATATCCGGTGCTAACGATGCCCTGGAAAATAAACTGGAAAGCCCTTTTCAAGGCATATGAAATTCAGCCAAAAAACTATGAAGAGCTGATATCCGTGAATGGAATTGGCCCCTCAACTGTAAGGGCTCTTGCGTACATCTCAGAAATAATCTACGGTACAGAACTTTCCTGGAAGGATCCTGTGAAGTACTCGTTCGCCCTTGGGGGCAAAGATGGAGTTCCAAAACCTGTGGACAGAATAGCCTATGATAATAGTATAGAGATTCTCCAGCTTAGTATAGAGGAGGCAGCACTGGGGGAAAAGGAGAAACTAATGATGCTTAAACGACTTAGAAGATTCGTCCCCCCTTGAGATGATCTCATCAAGTGTATATACCTTTGGATTTGCTGACCCGCCCATCATATGCACAACCCGCTTCTCCATCATACCTTTAAATATTATGAGCAGCGATATGAAGGTAAATGTTATGCTAAGTATTGTGACTGTAAGTATATCCTTCCATGTTGGCACAATTATTAATGTGTGCCCAAATGCAGTTAGCATTTTCATACTATCAATCCACATTATTGTTAGGTATCCTCCAATTATACCCAGTATCACTGGGGCAAGGATGTATATGGCTGAATCACGCATGAAGAAGGTCCATATCTGCCTGTTACTCGCCCCTATTGCCCTGAGTATCCCTATATTACCCGCTTTAAGTGATTTTATTGTGGTGGAATATATGCCCAAAAATAAAAGCATCATTGTTACTACTACCAGTGATGCCAGAACGAGTATGAAATTTCCCTCGGAGATCTGGAATCCTTTATATATTACTCCTTTACTTTCTGTAAACTTCAGATCTTTAGCGTATTTGAGCACAAGATCTGTGGGTAATTTTTCAGCTATGGTCTTTTCCACGTTAAGCACGAGTATTTTGTCATCAATCTTGATCTTATGCGTCCCTTCTTCCAGGTATGGGAGGTATATGTAAATGCTCTTTCTCTCATATGGTTGGAGATATAAGGTTTCCTGATACATAAGGCTCCCATCAAGATACACACTCAATTGATAGTATCCTGCTACATTTTCGTTGGTCACGCCTATTACAATTAGTCCTCTCTCTTTGGTTGTTATTATATTGCTCTGCAGAGCTGCTTTAATAGTAACATGTTTTATTTTCGTTACTATAATTGTTGCATTCATTGTTGCCACGTTGCCATTTACATCCTCTGAAAATACTGTTACGTTGAATCTTCCACCGGGAAGCAATGTGTGGTTAAGTGTAAGTACATTACTGCTGTTTTCCACAATTATGGTGTTATTTAATTCTATCCACATCCTTTTTACTCCCACATTGTCTATTGACCTGTAAATTATCCTGTTAGTGCTGTTTAACACGCCATATACTGGCCCATCTATAATGGGCTTGATCTTTTCCCCAGTATTGTTTATTCTGAGTGTGAATGGCCATGATATGCTGTTTCCTGAACCATCTTTTATGGCCACTATTAGATTGTAATTTCGCTCTGGGAGATACTTTGTATTTATCCCTTCTCCAAACCACGTTTTTATTTTTAGAGTTCCATTGTTACTTGTAAATTCATGCCCCATAAGGAGAACTCTCATGTACGCAACTCTCACATTGTCCGTAGCGGTTATTATGGTTATATTTCCACTCCACACTGTTTCGTTATCCTTTGTAAGTCTTGGGGGTATATTATCCTTTATAACGAGTGTTACATTTGCAAAGTTAGTATTGCCATTAAGGTCCTCTGCGCCTATTGTTATGGTAAGGTGTCCACATGGTAGAATACTTGCTGAGAAGTTAAGTGTATCATTATATGATTCTGCGGTTATATTTCCGTCATAAATAACCCAAATCCTCCGTATTCCCACATTGTCATATGCTCTGTACTCTATTCTGTCCGTTGCGTTAAGTTTTTCAAAATCATTCAGTATGAATAAAGGTGGATTCTTTTCTCCGCTGTTATTTATCTCCAGAGTTGCTGTGGTGGTGTTTACATTACCATATATGTCCCATGCCCATATCCGCATTAGATATGTGCCTGGCTGAATGTAGGTTATTGTATCATTTATCTCAAATGAAGTTTTGATTTTCGCAACGGTTGTTCCGTTGAAATATCTTCCAAATACCTCTACGGAGATCTTTTTTACCATGACGTCATCCTTTGCATACACGAGTGTTGTGTTACCGCCCCATATTTTAATTGCACCCAAATGGATTTCAGGTGGGGTAACATCAGTGTAATTTTTTGTTATTGTGATGCTCATATATCCATAATTGAAATTTATATCCACGGCTTCCACAATAAGATGGTGTGAACCGTTGCTTATGTCCTTGCTTGTTATATTCAGTGTTGAACTGTAACTTTCCTTGATTAAAGTAGCCCCTTCGTAGCATGCAATTCTTATTATATGTCCAGTGTTATCATATGCCTTGTATACTGTGTATCCTCCGCTGAGATCCTCATAACTCTTTCCGATGATTATGGGAGGATTTCTTTCACGGGTGTTATTAATTGTGATGTTAAAGCTTGTTGTATTTTCATTTCCTGCTTTATCAAATGCAATTATTATTGCTTTATAGGTACCTTCAGGAACAAATTCATAGTGATCCCCATTTCTGAACATGGTATCTATTTCTACAGTTCCCGATTTTGAGTTAAATGTTTGATTGAAATAATGTCCGTAGAAATACACTGAGACATTGGCAATCTCCTCGTTGTCTTTTATTTTCACATATGTTTTATTCCCGCCCCATATTTTTACATCATTTGCATATATTTGAGGTGGAATTATATCACGGTAAAGTATCACCTTGCATGTTGCACTGTATTTTATATGGCGACCCCAGTAGTCTTCAAACATGATCTCAATGGAAAACTTGGTTGAATTAACATTAACAGTTATGTTATATGTGTAATTCTCTATGTCTGGATTGAAACTCTGGTTTACACTCCGATTAAACTTAACACCGTTTACCACATACCTTATTTCTTTGATTGGTATTTCGTCAATAAATGTAAATGTTATATTTTCCCCGTATATCACAGGTGTATTGTTGTCAATTGGTGATAATATCTCCGGTGTGTAGTTGTGGATAATATGTATCAGAAAATTTCTCTGAGCCATTAGATTTCCGTAAATTACTGTTACATTGATAATGTGATTTCCCCGCATGTCTTCAGTTATGTTCAATTCTTTTCGCTTCACCTGACCACTTCCGTCAAATGCAATGTAAACCTCTCCGCTGGTAAGGACGCCAACCGTGCTTCCTGCAACAACATATATCGTTCCGTTGATACTAATGGGCGTAATATTTGCTATCTTGAAAAATTCTGTTCTGTCATAAACGCTTACATTCATTGTTGCATTTTTGTAGTATTTTCCATAGTAAATCAGCGTGTAGTTACCTCTACGTGGGAATGTCACATTTACGTGACCGTTACTAACATTGTATTCCCTAGTGTAGTTTCCCATTATCACTTTTATTTTGCCCACGTTTACACTCCTGTTGCTAATGGTTGCAATCGTGTATTCTGTTGTTTTGTTCACATACGCAAATGATGGACCCTCAATGAGCGCTGGTTTTTTTACAATATTGATCTGAGTGTAGCAGGAATAATAGAATACATCATTGCTTACAATGGCTGTTATGTTGAATTTTCCAGCATTACTTGCGTTAAACTGAATTGTTATGTTTTTCTCTTTTCTTATTTCTACACTCCCATTGAACCACTGGTTTTCAAACTCAACACTGTAATTGGCTCTGCCAGGTTCAGTACCAATATTTTTTATTGCAAGGGTAACATTAAATCTTTCACCCATGTACGTCTGAGATGTGGAATTCAGATCCACGATGAATTTGGGATATGTGCTGCTAAGTAATTTGTTTACCTTGTCTACCTGTGTGGATCTCAGGCGAATTATGGATACCTTCCCCGGTGCAATTCCTGAAAGTTTCCTGGCGGTAGGAAGAGTAATTAGAATTTCATCATCTGCTGGTCCACCTGTGCTGTATATTCCCGTGATGTTCACTACGGCAAAACTCGTGGTAAATGAGCCATATAGAGTAATGCTTTCACCCGGATGTATTCCTAGTTTTTTGGAAGCGTCGGAGCCTATAAGGGCCCCATCCAGCCTGTGAGGTATGTATCCAGACACTATTTTTCCGTGTTCAAGTTTTAGAAATTTGTCAAATATAACTCCTCTGACGGTTACTGGCATACCTGAGTACACAGTAAAAACAAATATTTCTGGGCTCACAGCCTCAATATAGCTCATGTTTTCCAGACCATATGCAATTCTTATATCCAAGTTACTTCTTATTGGATTTCTGTCTTTTGTGGATGTGATTACATATATGTTTGAGCCCCCCATCATTTTCTGGGGCATATTGTATATTGAAACGAGTGATATGAACATGGATGTAAAAAGCAAAAAGAGTACAAATACAGGGATTGCAATATTTTTGCCTATGATCATTTCACCACCCCTTTCATCCCTTTTACGATATTGATTTTGACAGCAGAGTATATGGGGCTTATGGCGGCTATCAAGCTACCTATGATAGCTATTATTACATCTGCTATAAACACTATTGGTGGTACATATATGTAAAAATAAGTGAGCATCCCAGAAAGTGGAATGAGTGCAGCTAGGAGATATGCAAGAGAAACGCCTAGAGAGAATCCAATTACTGATCCTGCAGTTCCGATGTAGAGGGATCTGAGGAGATAGAGTGCCGCTATATTTTTTCTGGTTGATCCAATGGCTCTCATAATTGCGATCTTCTTTACATTTTCCCTGATTTCAATTGTTAGTAGGGCATTTATGAATAGGTAAATGACCACCATTGATATCAAGTCCAGAAGAAATAGGTCAAAACTTATCTCTTCAGCGGTTCTTTCGTAGAATGTGGTGAGTGAGGTGAGACTTTTCGTCATGTATCCTTCAACCTGGATGTTTCTGTCCACTATCATAAAATTTGGCTTCTGCCCAGCGAAGTAGCTGTTGTTCACGATCACCCAGTAATCCGGGAAATATGAAAAGCTCATTTTTCTGTCCAGGGTGAGATTCAGGTTAAGATCAAGAAATTGAAGGTGTACATGTTTGCCAGTGTTAACATCTCTTCCAACAATGATTCTGTCCTCATCGCATGAGAGATAGGTGCCCAGTATGTTGTGAGGATCATACACTCCTATTACATATGTGGTCTGATTGTTAACCTTTCCAGGGGTGATCCATATGTACGCTGCGTTTTCTACCTTCATCTCCACCCTGCTTTTAAGTAGATTTTCATCTGAAGAAATCACATAGTACCTTGATTCAAACCTTTCTATGAGCGCTTTGTTACTCATCTCAAAGCTATATACCACAGCAAGGGTGGAGGTTACAAACATAACAACTATTGCAATGGTAAATATTGTGAGCTTTGACCGTTTAGTCAGGGAAATCACGTATCTAAGCGGGGAAATCATTCTAATTTCGCAAAAGATATATACCCATATTAACTTTATGTCTGCGTGAGTCTCATTGAAGTAAAGGAAGTAACTAAAATTTACGGGAAAAAAACTGTTCTTGATTCAGTAAGTTTTAATGTAGAAAAGGGAGAAATTCTAATTGTGGAGGGCCCTTCGGGTATAGGGAAAACAACCTTGCTTAACATAATTGCAGGGATAGACTTTCCTGATAAAGGCACGGTAATCATTGATGGAGTGGACATATTTCAGATGAGTGAAGATGCCCGTGCAAAGTTCAGGCTTGAAAACATAGGGATAGTTTTTCAGCAAATGAATTTAATAGAGGATCTTACAGTGATGGAAAATATTGCACTCCCCCTCAAACTTGCAGGAAAGCCATGGAAGAAGAGAGTTGATGAGCTTTTACATTACCTAAAAATAGAGGATCTCAAACATGAGATGCCTACATCTTTAAGTGGGGGTGAAATGCAAAGATGCGCCATAGCCAGAGCTCTTGCCAACGATCCCCGTATTATTCTGGCAGATGAACCCACCTCAAATCTGGATGATGAGAACACAAAGAATATTGGGGATCTATTCATTAAAATAAATAGGGAAATGGGAACCACTATACTGATTGCCACTCATGACCCAAGAATAAATTATGTTGCCACATCAATCATAAGCTTGAAGAGGTAGTGGATGATGAAAGACAGAGATCTTGTAGGGCTGATAACAATCGTAGCACTAATATTACTGGCCTATCCCTATCCGTTGTTAAGGTTCATTGGTGCAGGTGTCATTCTGTTTTTCTCGCCTGGATTTTTCCTTACCAAGTTGTTATACCGGGATTCCTCTCTGGAAGAAACCCTTTTACTATCGCCGGGCATTTCAGTAGTCACAACGGGTGGTGTTGCCCTATTGCTTGCATTATTTTCCCTGTTGAATCCATTTTATCTTATATCAATAATCGGGATCTTCGTAATCGCAGGATTTGTTTTGTCAAATACGGTGGATATTAAAAAGCCTCGCATATCCATGCCTGATAAATTGACATCAGTTATGATAATTGCTATGCTTATTCTCATAATTGCCTGGGGAGTTGCCGAATATAATGCGGGGTATTATCGGGAGGTGGATATTGCCATTGTTTCCTGGCCCCATAATGCAACTGTTAATTCCACACTTACCTTTGGTGTCTATGTTGCCAATTACAATTATGGGCCTGCCAATTGCGAGGTGCGTTTCTCCCTGAACGGGCATCAGGTAAAATCAATTCCTGTTCATCTTAATGATGGCGAAAATACAACCATAACCTTCAATGCCGTGAGCAATCTCAGTGGAAAAAATATTGCATCATTTGATCTGTATGTAAATGGAAAATATTACACGAATGTTCACATTTATTTCTATCTCAAGTAATTGCCTGAAAATCTGATCTTATGTGTTTTCAAGATTTGCATTCTAATTTCCATTGATGCCTGCCGTAAAACCTTAAATATCAAAACAATTATTCCCCCACACCTACCGATGCGGGTGTGGTGTAGCCTGGTAACACGAAGCCCTGCCACGGCTTTGCCCCGGGTTCAAATCCCGGCACCCGCATAATCCATGTTTTTTATGGTTGAATATGGCAAAGGGTTATATCTCTGATGTCATGTAAGGGTATGCTTAAGGTAAACGAGATGTTTCCATCAATACAGGGCGAGGGGATATACATAGGAGTGCCCATGTTTTTTATAAGATTGACTGGATGCAATCTTAGATGCAAATGGTGCGATACGCAGTACGCTTTCAGCGAGGGTGTGGATATGGAGATAGATGATATTGTAAAAGAGGTGGAGGAAAGTGGAATAAAGTGGGTGTGTCTTACTGGAGGAGAACCGCTTCTTCAGAAGGATGTATATCGTCTTATTTATCGCCTTATGGAAAATCACAATATTCTCATAGAAACTAATGGTTCAGTGTCCATTGAAGAAGTGCCTACGGAGGAGAATGTA
>JALSPD010000184.1 GCA_026986135.1 DHVE2 group archaeon | reverse complement strand
TATACCTCTTTCTAGGGTTGCAACACTCTTCCTGTGCAGAGCAGATTCTATTTTCTCATCAAGCTGGGCAAGTCTGAAAGGCTTGGTTAGATAATCATCCGCACCGTTTTTCATTGCCCTTACCACAGTATCAAGATCATTTACTCCCGTAACCATTATGATGGCTGCATCTGGCAAATAGGCCCTCACATGCTTAAGAAATTCCACACCATTGCCATCGGGGAGCATTATGTCAAGGAGAACAGCATCAATATCGGGGTTTGATTCAAGAACGCCTATGGCATCCCCAACCGTATTTGCTGTCAGTACCTCGTATCCCCTATTCCCCAGATAGAGACTCAAAAGGTGGGTAATTTCAACCTCGTCATCCACCACAAGAACTTTTAACTTAGCCGCCTCATCAGACATACATGTCATCATGGATTTCATCCATATTTATAATTTTCCCTGAACATACTGAAATGTGAAAATTACACTTGAAAATGTAACACATTCCCCAAATGTTAAATAAACAACCACATTTTAAGCATCTGTGGCAAGATATCTACATATATTTGACCCATGGAACTTTCCGCTATGTACCTGCCCCAAGAAGTATTCAATAGATCCATACACGGGATGTGAGCATCGCTGCCTCTATTGCTACATATCATCGTACATAAAGGACCCATGGAGAGTGCGGCCAAAGAAGGACTTTCTAAGGCTACTTGAAAGGGATCTAAAAAACGCACCGAAATTACCTGTATCCATGAGCAATTCTTCTGACCCATACCCCAAAATGGAAAAAAGCGCAAAGATTACGAGAGGCACTCTAAACCTTCTTAAAAAATACGATTTTCCAGTGCTTGTACTAACAAAATCAGATCTGGTAACAAGGGACCTTGACATCCTTTCCAGCATGAAAGCGGTGGTATCCCTGACAATAACCACCGCCGATGAGAATCTTGCCAGGAAACTTGAACCCTTCGCACCGCCACCTGAGAGAAGAATAAGAGCTTTATACGAACTCTCCTCACATGGAATACCCACAATTGTAAGGATAGACCCCATAATCCCCGGGATTAACGACTCCCCTCATGAAATAGAGGATTTAGTTAGAGAACTTGCGGGTGCAGGAATAAGGCAGATCATAGCCTCTACATACAAAGCAAAACCCGACAATTTTAAAAGATTAATCCACGTATTCAGAGACAGAGAAGAAAAACTGAGGGAAATTTACTACAGAAACAACGAGATGATAAGAGGAATAAGATACGCTCCAAGAGATTTAAGAATGAGTCTGCTTGGTACGGTGAAAAGGATCGCGGATAGGTACTCAATACCATTCTCCGTTTGCAGAGAGGGGTTGCCGCTCAATACAGCACCCACCTGCGATGGAAGCCACCTTCTGCATAATAACAAAGATCAGGTATAATTGACCTGCTTCAAAATCTCCCTGGCCAGTTTTTTGCCAATTCCTGGAATTCTTGAAAGTTCCTCCACCGATGCAGTTTTTATTCTGTCAATGCTCGTATAGCCGTAATCAAACAGTCTTCTTGCTCTAACACGCCCAATTCCTCTGAGGCTCACCACAGGCAGAAGTTCCTCACTGACACCGTATTTCACTCTGAGCGCAAGTTTCTCAACTTCCCTAACATAAGGGTATTTCACAACCTTTCCAATTTCTGCGAAGGAGTATAGGAGCCAGTTTGCCAGCTCAATGATCGCATGGAGATCCCCTGGACCTATATCATAGCGCATAACAACAGTATCCTGAGAAACCTCGTTTATCCAGTCATGGATCAAAGAGGCTGTTTTCACAGCCCCAAAGAACCTCTCACTGCTCACCTCAAATTCATCAACAACAGTTTTATGAAGGAGGGATTTTGCATAGAGATTCTCAATCTCTCCACGCTTGGCACGGATTACACGCATATCTGGGGTGCATGAGATCGTATGTAAAACACAAAACTCATCGTAATTCTCTTCAATACATTTGAGCATAAGAATTGCACTTTCAGGATCCACATAAAGATCGGATACCCTTTTACCCAGAGGTGTGGCCACCATGAATTTTTTCTCCTCTATGAAACCGTATTCTTCAAGAAAATCCACAACCCTATCCACCTTTGAGCGTAGGGTTTCTGCGGGTATTTTAAAACCGTAAAAGGTTCCTGAGAAGAATTTGATTATATCTTCCCTTGAATTCACCAGATCGCTTGCAATTAGGGAGAGAACATGTATCCTGAGAGCACGATCCTGAGAAAGCTGAGAATTGATATCTTCAATGCTGCCCCTGATGTACATCTCCATAAACATCTCCGCTTTTCTATCGCTGCTTGCACACAGAATACCCTCTCCGAAGCGATCGTATTTTGGACGCCCTGCACGGCCAAGCATCTGCTTAACTTCCATCACTGGAAGGTATACGGTGCCGTAGCCATCGTATCTGGTAAGGTCCCTCACAATCACCGTGCGTGAAGGGAGATTTATTCCAGCTGCAAGTGTGGGAGTTGCAACTATAACCTTAAGAAGGCGATTTTTAAAGGAGTCCTCCACCAGCTTCCTCTGGGAATTTGTTAGGCCAGCATGATGAAATGAAACACCATTTTTTATAAGATCCGCAAGTTTTTCAGAGTATATTGTGTACTCTTCATCTTCAAGAGTGGAAACGATTTCAGAGAGTTTCTCTTTTTCCTCCTGGCTGAGATGCCTTGATACCTTCTTCTGCAGTTTTTGCGCAAGTGATTCTGCAGATTTCCTGCGATTGACAAATATCAAAACCTGCCCGCCCAAAGCAATTCTCTTCTCAACAATGTTTCCAACTATTATTGAATCTCTGCGCATCTCTTCTATGCTACCATCCTCGTAAACTATGTGCTTATCATAAAAAACACCCAGTTTAAGAGGTACCGGACGAAACTCCGAATATATGTGCTCAGCATTAAGCCATCTTGCTATTTCCTCCGAGTTGTTTATTGTTGCCGAAAGCGCCACAAATTGCACATCGGGATTCACAGCCTTTATACGGGTTATCACCATCTCAAGAGTGGGGCCCCTTGATTCCTCGCCCATAAGATGGACCTCATCCACCACCACAACACCAAGTTCGTAAGGATAGTCAGGATCATGACGAAGTATGGAGTCCATCTTCTCGCTTGTAGCCACCACCACATCGTAATTCCTCAAATTGGCGGGAGACCTATCGTAATCTCCAATTGATAGAGCAACACGCAACCCAAATCTTTCAAAAAGTTTGAGTTCCTCATACTTCTCCATGGCAAGAGCCCTGAGAGGGACGATGTATATACTCTTCAAACCAAGGGTTTTGGCCCTCAGAATCGCAAAGTATCCAAGCAATGTTTTTCCACTGGCCGTGGGCACGGATACAACCACGCTTCTTCCACTGAATATATGCTCAAGAGCGTATTGCTGGTACTCATACAATGAGTTTATGCCTTCGGATCGGAAAACATCCAGATACTCCACGGGAAGCGGTATTTCTTCCAGGTCCACCAGAACACGCATGAGCCGATGGAATAAATAAGTTTTGTGCGACTATATGAATGAAAATTTGAAGATGAGGCATTTTGGTTATATACTCTGAATACCCTGGAAATTATCAATGTTGATACGCTATGGAAAAGGTTTAAGTATCCACAGCAGGATAGGTGAGAGAAATGGAGAAAAACGGAGATTGTAGAGAGGCAACCATTATGGATGAGTCCCTTGTTGTGCTAAGGGCTGGTAAATTAATGAGGGAGATTATGAAAGATAGGGAGATAGGGGGCATAAAGATCATCGTGGATTCTCACACCATAGAAAAACTTCTCCGTTATGGAAGGTATGCAGGTTTTTCCCTGTTCAAAAACTCAAGGGGAGAGATTGCGTATGTAAGGACCTCAATAAAGAAGAGCGACAAGGGATACATAATTGATGATGTGAAGTTAATATCCTGGATTGATTCCCAGCTTAGAGAGAAGGTTTACACCAGAGGACCTGTGCCCGCATTCATAATTGACAGGGAAAACACAATTCTTGATGCAAATGAAGAATTTATTAGGCTTGTTAAGATGAAAAGGGAGGATATAGTGGGCAAAAAATGCTATGAGATCATGCATCACACAAACCACGCACCCTTTGGATGCCCGCTGATTGAAATCAAAACAAAGGGCAGTTCCGGGGAGATGAATATAATGGAAACTGTTTTTGGAAAATTCCTTGTTGTGGTTAGAGAAATAGCCCCGGGAATATACGGGCATTACGCAATGAGGGACGCGGCTGTGCTATACGAATCACAAAATCGTATTATTGAGATGCTCAACAGGTACAATCGTCTCCTTAATACCACGATAATCATCAACTCAATGATGATTAGCGGAGGCAGTGCTGAAGATACTCTCCACAGGCTAGCAAAGCTTCTGGTGGATGTTGAGGAATTTAAAGGGGCAAGAGTAATATTGAGGGATGGCCATACGTACTTAACTGCGGCTGAGTATGGAGATATGAATGACATCAGGCTGAATCCCGAAGAATATGAGAAGGTAGAGTACGCATGGATCACAAATGGAGACAGATATCTTGTGATACCATTCTCGCATGGAGAAACAAGTGGATTTTTAATCATTAATACTGGAGAAATTAAATTAAGCAATGACGAGATTCAGGCTCTCAGGACCATGGCAGGCAATCTTGCAGTGTACGTTGAAGGAGATTCCCTTGAGAGAAAGAGGAATGCTGCTTATGAATACATGCTTGATGTGATTGAAAATCTAGCAATCCTTGCTGATAGGATAAGAAACCCTCTCACCGTGATAATGGCCACTGCAGAAATTGAAATAACCGATGAAAAGCTGAAACGCAGGATTGTGGAGAATACGGAGAAGATTAAAAACATAGGCAAAAAGATTGACGAGTTGTGGAACAACGCAGAGAAAATGAGAGATATGTTGAAGAAGAAAAAATAATTTTAGATGATCCACATGAACCCGCATGAACGAAGGGATTGAGTACGAGAAAAAATTCGTAGTTACCGAAGATATGGTTGCAAAGGGCATCGGGTTGGATGTCAAGGTTCTTTCCACCCCATCGCTTATTCTGGCGATGGAGATCACATGCCACGAGGCCATATCAGGTCTTCTGAGAGATGGAGAAACCACGGTGGGTATGGGGATATGTATGAAACACCTTAAACCAACAAAAATCGGAAAGGAATTCGTTGTAAGGGCCAGACTAACTGAAAGAGATGGAAGAAAACTGAAATTCAGGGTTGATGCCTACGACAATGAGGGAAAAATCGGAGAGGGAGAGCACCAGAGATTCATAGTTGACAAGGAGAAATTTGCATCCAAACTAAAATGATTTAAACCATACGGCAGATATCCCCCCATGGACCTCATACTTGCCCAGATGAAACCGTATTTCAATATTGAACAAAATATAGAGAGGCTAAAACACGTGGTTGAAGAACACGATGCGGATATTTACATTTTTCCAGAACTATACCTCACAGGGTACATGGTGAGGGATGACCTACCCTCAAAAGCAATAAAGCGCGACTCGGAAATTCTCAAAGAAATTTCAAATTTGAACAAGGAATCAGTTATTATATTTGGTTTTCCTGAAAGGGATGGAGGATTCATTTACAACTCCGCCGCAATCATACATCAGGGAGAAATTGAAGTGGCGAGAAAGATGTACCTGCCAAACTTTGGACCGTTTGAGGAGCGACTTTATTTCAGGGAAGGTAAATGGCCAAGCACTGTTAGGACGAAGCACGGGACAATAGGGGTGCAGATATGCTACGATGCCTTCTTCCCTGAAGTGGCAAAAATACAGGCAATGAACGGAGCTGAAATCATAATAAACATCTCCGCAAGCCCAATAACATCGCGAAGCTCATTTGAGAGAGTTCTTCCCGCCAGGGCTGTGGAAAATACCGTGTTTTTCGCCTATGTAAACTGGGCTGGGCTGCAGAGAACCATGGAGTTCTGGGGCGGTTCCAGGATTTACTCGCCAAGAGGCGAGGAGATATATCGCGCTCCGTATTTTGAGGAGCACATTGCAAAGGTCAGTATTGATCTTGAGGAGATTGATATCGCGAGGAGATTGAGACCCACCCTGAGGGATACCCGCGAAGACCTGTTTCCCGCTTTCAAATATTAAGTGGGATTCAGAAC
>JALSPD010000183.1 GCA_026986135.1 DHVE2 group archaeon | reverse complement strand
AGCCAGACCCAGGAAGATACCGGTGCATCTTGCGCAGTACGGCATCTGGTTCCCTGCAATAAAAAAGGAACGATCGGCATGCTGATGACACATGTAATCCCCTGTAATGTATACAGCACGAATAACGGGGTTTTTTATGTGGTTGTTTATATAGGGGGTATTATCGGGAATGCTCACCTTCCCATCGTTACCGAGATACACTGATCCTGGCGGAAGGAGGGCAGGTGATAGGAAGAGCAGGAGCGCCCAAATGAATGTAAAAGCAAATGGGATGTAGCTTTTCCAGTTCTGCTTTTTTCTTTTTTCAAGATCTATCGTAAGTTCATCCAATAACAGTTCCCTTGAAATCCTCACCTTTTATCACCCTCATTAGATTTTCAAGATCCTTTCCGATAACGTAGATCTTTATGTTGCTTCTCTCGGCTATCTTTAATGCCAGTAAATCAATGGGAACATTAAGTCCAGCATCCATTCTCTTTCCTGTGATTATACTCTTTGCCCTCTCGTAGCTCATTTCCCTTATTATCTTTGCATCACTGTGCGTTTTTGGGTCTTTATCATAAATGCCACCCACAGAGGTCATATTTACAACGTATTTTTCGCCTGCTCTTTCAGCGAGTAGCAGTGCCACACCATCCGTTGTATGTCCAGGTTCTGTACCTCCCATCACCACATTTTTGTAGATTTTGGAGAGCATGATGGATTCATCCACTGTTTTTGGAATTTTGGGGGCTGTTTTGGATGTTATGAGGAGCATGGCATTTAGCCTGGTGCTTTCAATTCCAATTCTGTCAAGCAGATATTCATTGTATCCAAGGGATTTTGCAGTTTCAATGTATCTTCTTGCTGTGTTTCCACCACCTACAACCACAAAGAGTTTATCGGGAACATCATCCATAAACTTTCTGAATCTCTTTATATACTCCACATCTGTACTTTCCCCAGCAACTATGGATCCCCCGAGTGAGATAACAACCATGGATGATGGGATGGGGTGGAGATATTAAAATATTACTTTGTTGCTTTTGTGATACCCACATCCCTTATCCTTATGTATGGCACATGCACAGGCACCTCTGCTTCCCACCAGTGAATCTGCTCAAGATGTTTTCCTATGGCATCCACGTTCATCAGCATCCGCAGAACATTGTCGCTAATTCTTATGTTTTTAATTGCTTTTTTTATCTCTCCATTCTCAACGAGGAATATTCCGTCTCGTGGTATTGTTGAGAAATCACCCGAGACATAATTCTGGAATCTTGTGTACCATATGTTGGTAACGTATATTGCTCGGGGCACATCAAATATCTCTACCTCACTGTAATCTCCAGGGTCAACATACAGGTTCCATGGTCTGGGCATTGCCACGCCTGCGTTGGCAGTATTTTCAAGGTTGTACTTCTTTGAATAGCTGTAGTTGAGAAGATAGGTTTTGAGAATTCCGTTTTCAATTATTTTTGTGTTTCTTGTGGGTACTCCCTCATCGTCAAATTTTCTTGTTCCGTATCCATTTGGAAGATTACCTATATCTCTGAGGGTAAAACTCCCATCTGCAACCTTTTTTCCTAATTTGTTAAGTAGGAAGCTAAACCCCGCCTCCACAGCCATTACCGACGTGAACATCCCCACCATTGAGAGGAGATTACCCATGGCCAGAGGGTCAAATATTACATCATATTTTCCAGCCTCTCCTGTAGTAGGTGATTCAACCATCTTTGCAATCATCCCTGCTTTCTCTCCAGCTTTTTCAGGTTTAAACTTTGATAATACCCGTGATGAGTGTGTTGCATGGCCACTTGCAAGATCATCCTTGAACGCCCTTATGCTTATCTCAATCCCTGTTCCTTCATCGTAACATTCAACATCGTTGCTTGTGTCCAGAAAGATTTTTGGGTGATCCACATAAAGAACCCCTGCAACCCTTTCTAGACCAGTTGCATTTATGGCACTTTCAATGAAGTCTACTGGATCTGCATCAATGATCTTTGAATCGTATACTTCCTCAATCTCTTCATATTTAAATGGTCCTTCTGCAATTCCGTAGTAATCCTCCCTTTTTTCCATATTCTCCGTGAGGCGGTAAAGGTTTTTGAGTACATTTTCAATGTGGTGAGTATCGTAATTCGTAATTGTGGTACCTGCAAGTTTTTTATCTCTTTCCACAAAGATTTCAGTTTTTCTCTCAAACCACTCTTTGGATATTGTTATTTCACCATTCGCAAACCTGACCTGCTTTCGCTCATTTTCGTTGGAAAGTATAACTATGTCCCCGAACCCCATTTTTTTAGCCATTTTCAGAATTTTCTGGTTAATGTCATGCATTCAATTCACCTCCTCAGCATTATGTTTCTCAATCTTGCATGGGCACCGCCCATCCATACTGGGACTCCCTGCATAGGTTCTCCCTTACCGCATGTTCCCGGGTAGAATTCAATATCTTTTCCTACAGCATCCACACTGCTCCATAGTCCGCGGGTGGTGATCTCCAGGATGGGCCTCTTTACAGGATTTTTTATTTCCCCATTCTCAATCAGATACGCCTCTCTTCCAATGTATCTTTGCTGAAATCGTCTGTCATCTATGTTCCATTCGTTGAAGCTTTTTATATAGACGCCTATCTTTATATCCTCTATTAGCTCCTCAAATGAATGATCCCCCGGGGCAAGATATGTGTTTGCCATTCGCACTATGGGTTCGCGATCGTAGTTAACCGCTCTGGCTGCAGCATTGGAGACAGTTCCAAGTTTATACGCATACTCCCTGTTTAAAAGGAACTCGTTGATGATTCCATCTCTTATAAGATATCGGGGACGTGCTTTAACACCTTCATCATCATAAAGGTAGAACCCCCAGCTATTGGGTAGTGTGGGGTCTTCAATTACAGTTACAGCATCGCTGCCTATTCTCTCACCAAGCATGTCCGGTTTTACAAAACTCTCTCCTGCCTGAGCAGCCTCCCTCCCATATATCCTGTCTGATTCATATGGATGTCCAACGCTTTCATGAACAGCTATACCTGCAACCTCAGGGGAGATGATCACATCCACAGTACCCTCCGGGGCTGATTTTCCATGGGTAATAAGATTCTTTAGTACTTTTGCATCCTCTACAGCACGATCCCATGGTTTTGCCATATCTATGTTCTCAAGCCCACCTGTGAAGGCAGTGCTAATAAACGGTGCTTGCTCCATCTGGTTGTTTTCATAGACAACCAGATTGTACATTATGTTCACATAGGGTATCTTACTCAATATCCATGCGCCCTCTGAGTTGGAGAAAAGTCGCTCCTCTACCCAGTCAGTATATGCTATAAAACGCATGGGTACATTAACTCCAGATGCAAGCACATCCTCCTCAATCCTTCTTAAATAGTCCATCTTATCCTCCATATTTAAACCTGAAAAATCTTTCTTTGGTATCACTTCATAAGAAACTCTATGAAATGTTTCCTCTGAGAATTCAATCGGGGCCTTCCTTAATTTGGATGAGTTTTTTGCAAGTTTAACCGCCACCTCCACAGCATTAGCGATACTCTCTTTTGTAAGGATATTGGTTGAGGCAAATCCCAAGGCACCATCTGCAAGCACTCTTATTCCTATCCCTTCAGAGTTTATAACCTCTACACCCTGAAGTTCTCCATTTTTCAATGAAAAATCTATACCCGCCTTCTTATGATATCTTGCCTCAGAATATTTTGCACCTTTTTTAAGTGCCATATCAACCGCAAATTCTATGAGGTCTTCCATTTAATCACCTCTTTTGATGTAGTATTGCGGGAAGTTATTTAACATTTTGTGCAACCCATATGGATGAAAGAGCGAAAGATAAATTAATAAGTTCTCCATAATCCTCCTGAGGCGGGGGTTGTCGAGCTTGGCCAAAGGCGCTGGCTTGAGGGGCCAGTCCCGTAGGGGTTCCTGGGTTCAAATCCCAGCCCCCGCATCCATTCGGTTTTTAAGGCTTTGTTTGCGATTTGCTCTCTTCATTTTTGAGGATTTTTGGATGATATTTTTGGGTAGGTTGGATACCTCAGGTATTTTTACCTCTCTATCTTTTTATCTAAGGATGATACTTCTATGATAATGGCATAGCTACTCTGAAGGATGACTGAATGAAGAGCGGTGGTGATTAAGTTAAGTCTTAAATTATGAGAGAGTGCTTGATTGAAATAAAGACGGTTTCACACATTATATTCTTGCTTATTAGAAATGCCTTTTAAGAAGGCAAACCTAAAAACAATTGTCTGTGAGGCAAATTATTCGTGTAATTTCTAAAATTTAATGGAGGAAACTGTTTCTTATATTTCTGATTTAATTCTATAATGATCTAGAGTATTATCGAGGCGATGCAAGCTCATCTTTATCAGCATTATTTATATACTTTAACTTATATTCTTTGGAAGAAAGTATCTCTTGATATGTGGCTGATGACAGGTACAATATCTCTTATGGTATATAGATGGTATTGTTGGATACTCATAATATGCATAGTTTTGAGGTTGTCATAGTTTTGTCTAGTTATGATAATGATTTACGTCTTTGGGGTAGGATCCATATATCCTGGTGATTATTCTCCTCTAGATACTAAGTGCAGCCAGCATATTTTCCAGAGAGGATCCATCTGGTGATTCATAGAAGGAACTATCCTTCTTTAATTGGCTAGGAGCGATTATTTGGCGGGCATCGCTTGGACTAATCTTCTCTTTTAACTTTGGATACAACCTCTGATTTTTGGAGAAATATTATAGGAAATTAGGAAATTTGTATTGTTTAATTGTGGCCTTTTATTAAAGATGAATTACTTTTGTTTAATAACAGACCAAGTAATCAATCTTCCCATATCAATATCAATTATAATTTTTTCTTTCCTGAATCCCAACTTTCTTTTCATATCTTTGAGGAAATTGATAATCTGTTTGAAACACTTATAGTCACCTTCATTTGTCATAGAACTTCTATGTTTGATTTCTTCTATGCATTTGTTTATTTTATAGTACAGCAAGGGTTTGATATCCACATGCCCAAATATTCCAATCCCATATTTTTTGATTATTTCATCAGCAATAGCTAGATTTTTGTCAGTTGGAGATTCAAAGAGAGAATAAATAATACTATATATATAATAAGACACTATTCCCTCCCGAAGAACAAATTCTGCAGCGTCATGCGGATCTCTCTCTATGAGAATTTTTACTAGATAATCCACAAGTGATTTTTCATCCTCTCCCTCATCCATTAGGTGAAAAAGAGTGGATTTACACCTTTTATTATTTATGTCATCTATCAATTCAAGGAGGATTTTTCTAATTTCCCCAGATTTTATAATTTTCAACACTTCCTTTTCATTTTTTTGCTGCAATAGTGCTCTCACAATTACTTCCCATAAGTTATTATGTGTCCATAATTCCTTACATTTCCCTTCTTCAATCATCCTTTTAACTACAGGTTTCAACACGTCTTCCAGGATATCAAATTCTGCCTTTGCATATAAATTTAAATAGTTAAGAATGGTTTCTGGGCTTTCTTCAAGCAGTTTCTCCAATATTTTCCTAGATACTTCCTTATTGGATTGATTTGAGAGGAGAAACTTTGCTGTTTGAAGTATCTCATGTGGAGTTTCTAAATGATATAAATCTGTCTCAATTAATCTTTCCACAAATTTAACTATAAAATTTAGATCTTCATTTAATGGCCAACTCCGGCGTAAATATAAATTTCCCTTGCTTAAAGTTATGAGTATGGAGTCACCATAAACAGAGGTGGAAATTTGAAGATCTTCTGGGGGTTCCTTATAGTCTTCATATGAGATTTCATTTAACTTTTTAAAGCACATCTCATTCGTCCACCACCTATCAAACAATCCATACATATGCGAAGTAAATTTGCAATCATCCATATCTGCTACTTTAGAAAACATCCACAAGAATTTAATGAACTCTCGCCATCCATTATCAAAATCCTCTTTAAATTTTGGATAGAGCATATCCAGATGGTAATATAAGGTTGGCTGCTCATCAGGGAACGCAAGCTCTTTAACCATCTCATGCATATCATTTCTGATTAATTCCCTTGCAAAATTATCTCTCAGAAAATCAAGTTCGTTATGGGAGAGTTCTCTCATAACTTTTAGAGCATTCTTTGCAATTTCTATGGCATGTTGTGTTATATTTTCATCATT
>JALSPD010000182.1 GCA_026986135.1 DHVE2 group archaeon | reverse complement strand
ATCGTCTATATACTGCGAGGCAAATATAATATCAGTTTCCTCTTCCCTTCCCTCAGCATCAAATATGAGGATCGGTTTTCCTTCTTTAATACTATCTATTGCTCTACTGATCACATGGGATGGCAATCAATATAGGGTTAAATAATTGTCGTCATAAACCCATTTATGAGTAGATAGGATGGTAAGGAATTTTTATATAGATGCGGCTGATTCACCACTATGAATCGGGCTATATGGGTATTCAGCTGGATAATATTGGTGATAGGTGTGCTTATTTATTTCTCATGGGCATTTCTATACGATGCATGGACTGATATAGGGCTCTATTCCATAACAGTAACCCTGGTTGTGTTTGGAATCTTGGGCATACTTCTATCAATTTTCAAGAAAGAGGAAGATTAGTATGGTTTAGCAACAAAAGCCAGAATATTGGTTTCTTTACCACATATTACACATCTGCCAGGTCTATGCTCATCCAGGGGAGATCCTATTATCTTTTTATCTGTCTTTTCCTCAATTAATCTTCCACACTCCTCAGAACCACACCAATTAACGGATGCTACACCACTAAAGCTTTTAGCATCTTCAATTGATTCCATGTACTTTATCTTATCATTCATTTCAGCTTCTGCCCTACTTAGAAGATTTTTCTGGATATCCTCAAGAAGCTTTGATATCATATCAAGATATTCTTCACGTTTCACGGATATTTTCTCTCCGGTATCACGCCTAACTAAGACAACCTGATTATTCTCCAGATCTCTTGGACCTATTTCCAATCTCAAAGGAACACCTTTGAGTTCCCAGTCATAGAATTTATACCCGGGAGTGTAATTATCTCTATCATCAAGATGCACATTGAATCCAGAGTCCTTTATCTCCTGATAAAGAACCTTTGATTCTTCCAATACCCTCTCCTTCTTTGAACCAACTATGGGGACTATTACGACCTGTATGGGAGCAATCTCCGGGGGAAGGATGAGGCCCCTATCATCTCCATGAATGCCCACAATTGCTCCAAGTAATCGTTCGCTCATTCCAAAGGTTGTCTGATGGGCATACTCATGGGTACCATCTTCCTTCAAATATCTGATACCATACGGTCTTGAAAAATTCTGCCCATACTGATGAAAAGTAGCTATCTGGAGAGTCCTGCCAGAGGGCATAATTGTTTCAACACCAAGAGAGTATACGGCACCGGGAAACTTATCCCAATCTGCTTTTTTAACAATCCGATAGGGCAGTGCAAGTTTTTTCGCTATTTTTTTCCATATCTCAATATCCTCCTGTATCTGTTCCTCAGCCTCATCATACGTTCTATGAACCGTATGCGCTTCAAAGAAGTGAACTTCTCTCATCCTAATAAAAGTCCTCGTTTGCTTTGTTTCATACCTGAATATGTTAACTATCTGAAAAACCTTGAGGGGTAGATCAGCATGAGATCTTATCCATAGAGAAAACATAGGGTACATTGCAGTTTCGCTCGTCGGCCTAAGGATAAGTTTTACATCAAGGGGATCCAGACCACCATGGGTTACCCAGAAAACCTCATCTTCAAATCCACGTATGTGCTCTGCCTCCTTTTTAAACTCTGTCTCAGGCACTAGTAATGGAAAGTTAACCTCATCGTGCCCATATTCTGTAAAGATCTTCCTAAAGTAGGAGTCTATGTTACCCATTATTTTCCATCCATACGGCCTCCAGACATGCATACCCTTTACTGGATATCTCTTGTCAACCAGGCCGGCAGCTTCCACCACCTCATTATACCACCCACTGAAGTTTTCCTTTGGGAATTCCATACTCGGATAAAAAGAAGAGATTATTTAAAGTTTAATCCTGTGAAATCCCTAGAAAATCATCTCAAACCAACTATCTTTCCTTCATCTGTTAGGTCTATAGACTCTGCTGCAGGCTTACTTGGAAGACCGGGCATTGTGGATATGTCTCCTAGAAGAGGCACTATGAACCCTGCTCCAGATGATATTTTCAATCTTCTTACAGTTATTGTGAAACCTTCTGGAGCACCCAATAGCTTTGGATTGTCGGTAAGGGAGTACTGAGTCTTAGCCATGCAAATGTAGAAATTATCAAATCCCATCTTTTCTACAAGCTTAAGATCTTTCTTTGCCCTGAGATCCCACTCAACACCGTCAGCACCATATATCTCTGTGGCAATAGCCTCTATCTTATCCCTTACTGGTTCATCAAGTTTATAAGTGTAATTCGGTTTTCTCGGTTCAATATCCATAAGATGCTTCGCAATTTCAATTCCACCTTCGCCACCATTGGCAAAAACCTCGCTAACTGCAAACCGCACATTCATATCCTCCACTATCTCTTGAAGTCTGGAGATTTCCTTTTCTGTATCCTGTGGGAAATGATTTATAGCAACAACTGGCTCAAATCCAAGCTTGCGAACTATTTCAATATGCCTCTCAAGGTTTGCTGCCCCATTTTCAAGTGCTGTGATATTCTCTTCAGCCAGGTGCTTTTTCTTCACGCCACCATGATACTTCAGGGCCTTAACAGTAGCAACTAAAACAGCTCCGCTTATCTCAAAGTTTCCAATACGAGAAACAATATTGACAAATTTTTCAGCTCCTAGATCCGAGCCAAATCCAGCCTCAGTTACTAGATAATCAGAATATCTCATCCCAATCTCATCTGCGAGTATAGAATTATGCCCATGTGCAATATTGGCAAAGGGTCCGGCATGAATAACCGCTGGAGTGCCTTCTGAAGTTTGAACAAGATTGGGCAATAGGGCATCCCTCAATACTGCAGCCATGGCTCCAACAACATTGAAATCCTTTGCAAATACAGGAGTTTTATCATTTCTGAATCCCACCAGTATATTTGATAATCTCTCTTTCAATTCTCTGTAATTCTTTGATATGGCAATTATCGCTGATATTTCACTTGCAGAAGTTATCTCAAAGTAATCCTCCATTATTGCACCACCGTTATCTCCAAGGCCAACCACAACTCTTCTAAGTTCTCTTGCATTCAAATCAAGAACCTTTCCCCAGAGTATTTTTTTCCTGTCTAGACATGGCTCCACATTATGATGGATGGCATTGTTGATTACCGTAGAAAGTAGATTATGCGCCACCTGAATGGCATGAAAATCTCCAGTAAAATGAAGATTTATGTCTTCACTAGGCTCCACAGTCGCCTTTCCACCGCCTGTGCCACCACCTTTTATACCAAAAACTGGACCCAGAGATGGTTCTCTGAGAGTAACAATACTCTTTTTTCCAAGATGCCAGAATGCCATTGATGTACCTATAGAGGTTGTGGTCTTTCCCTCTCCAAACGGGGTGGGATTTATGGCTGTGACCAGGATTACCTTACCCCTCCTTGGATTTTTCCATATTTCTTCGAGGGGTATCTTCGCTTTGTTGAATCCATATGGAATTATATTCCTGATTCCAACTTCCTCCGCAACTTCACTAATCGGCCTCATAATTAGCGGTATTTACCCCTACTATTTAAGGTTTGATATACAGAAATGGGTACCTACCCTATGTATCCAAGATCCTCCTTCTTTTCCGTATCTCCTTGATCCTCTTCCCTAAGTTGCGATGTGATTTCACCAATTTCATCAGATCGGAACTTTAGCTCCTCCATATCAAGATCTAATTTGAAGTACCTCTTTACAATCTCCACCACAAAATATGAGCTACGGGGATCAGAGAAGTACCCGGAGGTCTCACCCATCAAACATACTCCGTCCATTCCAAAAAGTTCCATTCCCAGTCCAAGAAGAAGACCCGCTGCACCCACAATACCCCCAGATGGTTCAGTCTCAGAGAAATACACACCATATTTCTTCATAGTCTCAACCATTTTTAAATTTGTTGCCGCCCCGAATACCCTTGGCTTATCGGAAAGCTGACCTGTCCCATAACCTCCAAGAGTAAATATGGTCTTCACACCAAATTCCTTTGCAATTTCAAGAACCTTGTACGATAACTCGTATTGTCCCTCAGGGCTCATGCCCTGATAATCTCCCACAAGAAATATAAGATCATTATCACCCTTGGGATTTTCATAATACCATAGCTGGTTTCTTACAAGATGTATAGTGCCATCCCCATTCATAAGCACCTGTGGAGGAAAATACATAGAGAATATTTCCACAATTAACTTTGTATCCAGATGATCTTTTAGATACTCTGCAGCAATTTTACCAACATTACCAACTCCAGGAAGCCCTTCAATCAATACAGGGTCCCTCAGTTCTGGACGGTCAACATATTTCACAATTATCGGATCCATGCTTTCACCTCTTTTTTAAGCATCCTTCTGTATTTCCCATATCTGTCCTCGGGAGAAAATCGCGGTGGTAAAGCCTCAACTGTGCTCTCACCACACACGGGACATTTTTCTTTAAGTGTGTAGCGCCCACAATTTGGGCATTTCCTTATGAGGGTATGCATAATCACAACCTTCTGTGAAATTCTCCCTCTCCACCTAACTTCTTAAACTCATCTATTATCTTATTCGCCGTATTACTCAGCAGTTCTTCCGCCGTTTTGTAATCCTCTGCCTTCACGTAAATCCTGTACCTGGGAGCACCAACATAAGTGATCTTGACATTTTCACTCTCAGCCTCTGAGAGCACTTTCTTTATGTGCTCTATACCATCAGGCGCCTCTGTAGTGAGCTCAATGTAACCTGAGATTTTAACATATGGCGGACTTATATTCTCTTTTGCAACCTGCACAAATACATCTATCCAATCACCCTCAAATCCCTCTTCCTCAAGAACATCTTCATTCATAGCGGCCTCTTCAAAAGCACCATAAAGGGTACCAAAATGATCTATAAGAGAATATCCAAACTCCTCATAGCAATCCTTCACATCTTTACCCAGTCTCTGAGCCACAATCTCAAATAACTTTTCCGCCTTCTTTTCATTTTTCCACTCTTGAATTTTCTCCCTCTTTTGATGTTCATTAACCCTTTTTAGGCTTAGATCTATATGCCCCCGAGACTCATCTACCCTCAAAACCTTGCAAACCACTTTTTGCCCTTCTCTGATATGATCACGTATGTACTTGATCCAGCCTGCTGCGATTTCTCCAATATGAATAAAACCTTCTTTATCCCCATACTCATCTAAAGTGACAAATGCACCATAAGGCTTTATTGATTTCACAGTAGCGATTACCAGTTCCCCAACTTCAGGGTATCCTCTTTTCACGTGTACACCTCTACTATCTCTCCTCTAATATCTGCCTTGCCCCCCGTGGGGGTCGCTATAGTCGCTCCGCAAACCTGACATTTAACCACTGTACTTGCACGCAGAAATATTATTTGCTCATTTCCACAATCCTGACACTTGACCTTTACAAAGGCCTTATCCATATTCTTGGATTTTCCACCCTTCATCACTTCACCTCCACAAGCTCAAATTTCTTTGCCCTCCAGGTAGGCGCAGTATGTGCCCTGTTGCATTCAGTGCATCTATACCTTATATTCAACCGTTTAGTTGGTTTTTCACGACCTTCAAATCTAGGTCTCGGAAAACCACCGTATCCAGCAGTAACACGTCGGAACCTACGCTGACCTGCCTTAAGTTCACTAGCCTTCCTCTTCTTTACTTTCTCCACTGTATGAATGGTATGACGCTTACAGTAAGGACAATACCTCTTAACCTTCCTCGGCATTTTCATTTTAATCACCGTGGTATAGGCAGCTAATATTTAAGCATTTTTCTCAGAGACTGCAAAACAATGCCCTGAAAGTGGGCCCGCCCGGATTCGAACCGGGGACCTCCCGCGTGTGAGGCGGACGTCATAACCACTAGACCACGGGCCCTTGCGAAAAGGAGTATGGTAAAAGAGTTTTTAATTTTTTCGTTCAAAAAAGAGGAGAAGATATACTTTAGCTCAAAAGCCAGTCAATGATTTTCTCCAACAGAGATGCACCTGTATCTGCGTTGTACTTCTCCACCGCTTCAAACGAGAACGCTGTAAATACAACCTTGTAATTACCATGCTCGTAACTGCTCGCTGTGTACGCACCATTGTAGTCCGTGAATATCCCTACCGCTCCCGAACTCAGCGTTATCTCGTCTGCATAATTGTGATACGGATAATCAAACTTCACCGTGCCCAGCGTGCCACTTATGCCGTTTCCACTCACTCCGTATACCTTCGTGTACCCTAC
>JALSPD010000181.1 GCA_026986135.1 DHVE2 group archaeon | reverse complement strand
CAGGATTCATTGTTCTCTTTGCATCTCTGGGAGTGAGTAGCGTCTTACCTTGATTCCGCTTTCAAGAAGCATGAGCTTGGCAAGGTCATCTGGATACCCCTCAGCATAAACTATTTCCCTTATCTGCGCATTTATTATCATTTTAGCGCATACAACGCATGGATGATTGGTAACGTATATTGTGGCATCTTTGATGGATACTCCATGCACTGCCGCCTGAATTATGGCGTTTTGCTCCGCATGAAGCCCTCTGCACAGTTCATGTCTTTCACCACTTGGTATTTCCAACTCCTCTCTTATGCAGCCAGTAATATCGCAGTGGGCCAGTCCCCGCGGGGGACCATTGTAGCCTGTTGCAAGAACGCGACGGTCTTTAACAATAACAGCCCCCACATGTCTGCGGGTACATGTGGACCGCGTAGCCACAAGATACGCCATTCTCATAAAGTACTCGTCCCATGAGGGCCTCATATGGGGGTATCCGCAGGGGACTATTTAACCTTGCCATGTGATAATTTTTATATACCACATCGGGCATTTCCCGTATGGCGGGGATGGCCGAGTGGTACGGCGATGGCCTGCTAAGCCATTGGGCTATTGCCCGCGGGGGTTCAAATCCCCCTCCCCGCGCTTTTGATGGGTGTTTTAAGTTTGTTATGATTTATTCAGGTCAATATCATATTTGCTTAGCAAACGGATGATTTCAAATCCATGATAAAGCCATGTTGTGCTATTAAAACCCACTATAGAGATGTGATAACAGACACTGCAATTTTTTGGTTTTTCTCTTATCCATATTTTTATTCCCTCATACTTTATCTTCCATAATCTTCCGTATTTCTTTATTTCAACTCCATCCTTTCCAAGAAAATCTTTTATTTCGGATACAAGTTCTTCTGCATTTTTTGGATAGGGCAGATAATGTTCCAGAGTTAACCCATTCTTTTTAAGTTTCCTTTTTAGGCGATATGGCATGGTAAGAATGAATGTGCTTAGAAAAATACCAAAAATAGTATTGCATACGAATGGTATCGTGTATAACGGTATGATCACATACCCAAATAATATCCCGATGCCCATAATATAAAGCACTTTAGCCCACTTTTCATCATCTATAAATGGATTGTGGGTATATATCCAGCCCACTCTGCAAGCGCTTTCCTTTAGAGTAAAGTATCTTCCCCTAAGAATTGAGAGGTATACTAGAGTCATAGGAGTTAGCATGCCCCATGTTGCTAGTAATATTTGTGAGAGGGGGTGTGATGGGTGGTAGTATGCGTATATTATGAGGAATGGAAGTAAGATTATGAGTGATAATCCAATCAGTCCTACTATTACGGTTTTTTTAAGAAGTTTGATTATTTCTTTTTCAATATTCACAAATTCTTTGTTGTTCTTGTTCACTCCCTTGTTTATCTCCATTGCAATGCTCCTGAAGTGCATATGTGGAAATTTCATGCTCAATTATTACTTTTTTCTTTATGTTTTATCAGCCAGTAAAGGGTTTCTGAACATTTTCCCGAGAGGAAGGGTCTAAGAATATAATCTATCTCAGTCCTTCTTTTGTGCTTTATGTCCTGCAGCATGCTTGAGATATTTTCTGATGTGGCATCAATTACCTTTTCTGCTTCAGTGTAGATATCCGCCGTGATGCCCTTATCTTTGAGCACTTCTTCACATTCTCTGGCAACACATCTAACAATGTTGTTAAGGTATGAATTTCTCAACTCTCCATTTTTAATTCCAAGTATTGCTGTTAGAGGATTTATACAGGCATTCACAGCTGCCTTAATCCATCTTCTTTCAATTATATTATCAACAGGCACGGTTTCAATTCCGCATGATGTAAAATTTTTTGCTATTTTAATTACCCTTTCGCTTATTTTTCCATTCACTTCTCCTATGTATGTGTCTCCCTCTCCAGCATACTTTACAATGCCTGGGGCTATACGCGTTGCGCCCATACTAGTGCTTCCTCCAATAATATCAAGATCTTTAAGCATATCAACTATACCCACACCGTTCTGGAAGGTTATGACCATCTCTCCAGAGTACTCTCTCATAACCGCTTTTTTTGCCTCCTCTGTTTGGTATGCTTTAACGGTAATTATCACAAGATCAAAACCACCAGGATAGTATTTTTCTGCATCAAGATGAAATACCTCGTTTATAAGTCCGGTTATTCTCAAGCCATTTTCCTTTATAGCATCCAGGTGCCTGCCCCTCGTGACGAGAAGAACATCATTCCTCCTTGAGAGCAGCGCTCCCAGAACGCTTCCCAGCGCTCCTGCTCCCATTATTGCTATCCTCATTTTCATCGCCTTTGAAGATGTATCTTTTCATAATCACATAGTTCCATATTGTGGCAAAAAATACCGCCATTGCGTTTGCCCAGAATCTATGACCAACTAGCAATACACGAGTATAGAAAAGAACAAAAAGTATCCATTGTATGATTGCGCCTATGAATAATGTACCTTCATAGCTGAGAAATCTCATAGCCATACTGTTATGATACTCAGTTTTGAATACCCACTGGTCATTCAAAATAAAGGTTATGGCTATACCTGCTTCCACAGAAAGCCAGAATGGCCATTTGGTAATATCCACATCAAGTGTTCTGTCTATGTAGCTCAATACAAAATACTGGGTTAAAAAACCAACAAATCCAACGAGCACAAACTTCCAAAGTATTCCTGGAGGAAATATAGAACGCACCTTTTCAAGTAAACTTTCGCTCACAGAATGATCGTTTTTGCGGGGATTCCTATTATTCATTCAGGAGATCCTCCAGCGCCTGTTTTGCATCTTCATCCTCGGGGTTTCGCTTCAGAGCCTCTTTAATATACTTCTTTGCCTCTTCTTTTTTATCCAATGCTAGATAGCACATACCCTTTGCATACCATGCGTCAGGATCGTCTGATATGGCTATACATCTATCAAATGCCTTTATTGCCTCTTGATATCTTTCAAGATTGTAAAGTGCAAGACCCTTGTTGTACCAGGCGTTGTCATATTCCTCATCTATTTTAATTGCTTTCTCAGCTGCCTCCAGAGCACCTTCATTATCTCCAAGAAACACCAGACTTACCGCAAGATTGTTCCATGCCTCTGCATCCTCGGGATTTATTTCAATTATCTTCCTGTAGTATTTTGAAGATGCTTTGTAATCCTCCATTGAATCATAGCAAGAGGCAAGATTGTAAAGTGCATCAGTAAGTAGATCTTTATCTTCAGGCTCCATTTCAATAACTCTCCTGAAATATTTGGCAGCCTCTTTGAACTCTTCATTGTCGTATAGAATCATTCCCTTTAAAATCAGAAGATCAATGTCATCCATATCCTTTTTTAGAAGATCATCCACTATTTTTAGTGCATCCTCGTCTCTGTCCATGCTTCTGAATATATATGCCTTGTATGTTAGCGCCTTTCTATTATCTGGATCCTCTTTTAATACCTCTTCAATTAACTCAAGAGCTGGTTCGTATAATCCAAGTTCCAGGTACTTCTGAATATCATTTTCCCAGTTATCCTCTACCATACCCTTGTAATATTCGGCAGGTATAAAAAGGTATGGGAGTAAATTTTAAATCTATAACCACCATACAGGGATTGGGCCGCGGTAGCTCAGCAGGGAGAGCGTCAGACTGAAGATCTGAAGGTCGCCGGTTCGATTCCGGCCCGCGGCATGTTTTTATTATCTGAACAGGCTTACGGCCATTCCAAAGTAGTCAGCCATTCCGTATACCACAAATTCCGGTTTTAGATGCTTTATCTTCATAATGCCATAAAGCATAAGAAGCTGCCAGTAGCTATCTGGAAGTGCGCTATCTATTACTTCCTGAGGCATATCAAGAAGTTTTTCCAGTTTTCCGCTCTTCAGAGATCTAACAACGGTTGAATCATACTCCTCGGCCATTTCGCTGAATCCGTAGGGGCCATCTGGACTGTGGGTATGGGCATGATCAGCGCTTATAATAACCGATATTTTTCTTTTTTCCTCATCGGCAATTTTACCCATTATCTCTCCAAATCTCACAAGAGAATGCCTTGAAATACCCCTTGCGGGAGTTATGAGAACTATATTCCTTCTAGGCAAGAAGTACAGGGGTATAAGGGTGCCCCAGTCAAGGGACATCTTGGAGAGAGGCCCTTCAAGTGCACCGAAATTTATTCCAACCACCGGAATACCCTGTGTGTTTGCAGTCTCGTATATTCTTTTTGCAAGATTTCTATCGTTTTTGAATTTCCTTCTAAATCTTAGTTTCTTGTACCTCCATGAGCCCTCCATGTACTCTGTTAATATGATTCCTATGTGTGTGTCTATTCTTACATTATGGGGTGATACCACAATATATGTCTCTGCATTGCCCACGATGTCTCTTGCCTTAATCATTGCCTCCCTGAGAGCAATCATTGGCTCGCTCTCAGGAACCAATATTTCGTCCCCATGAGGCGCAACAAGTATTGAGTTAATCATAAAAGGATATTCAACGCGAATAGTATAAATATTTATCTCATATTTACCCTGTATGAAACGAAGTACTGCGACGAAAATCTGGCTATTGCTTTTTATAATTACCCTTGCGATAACACTTCTATTCGTTATTATTCCCATTATTATGGCTGTAAATAACGGTATTGAGTATCTAGAAGTATCGGTATTTTGCGCTCTTACAGGGCTACCTGTTACCTCAGTGTTTTTTGCTTTGTGGCGCAAATCCCGAAACTTGGAAATTGAGTTTTATAAGGATGTGGCCACTTTTGTGAAAATGTACAGGAGAATATCTATAAAAGAAGTTGCATCAAACTTAAATCTCTCCGAGAAAGATGCCGAAAGGGCGGTATTAAAGGCTGTGGAGATGGGATATCTTAAAGCATATATTGACCGAAAGACCAATGAAATAGTTACTCCAGAAGGTATAAAATTATCCAAGGAGATTACGGTCCACTGTCCAAACTGTGGGGCACAGATAAGTGGGGTTTATCTTACAGGAGAAATTGTTGAGTGCCCGTACTGTGGAACCAAATTTAAAATTGTAAAGTAATTCTCTGGAAAATTTTAAATTCATCCATACCTTTATCCTCTGGATGAAGTTTTGGAAAATATGCGGAATTGCTGGGCCCCTTATCGCATTTTTTGGCATTGCGGTAGCTGTATGGATAAATAGAGATTGGTGGTCAATAACCGATAACGCTATAAGCGATCTTGGCAGGCTCGGACTTGAATACAATTATGTTCTTAACCTCTCACTGATAATTTCGGGTTTGATTACCCTTTATTCTTCATTTTATGTTGTCCGCAATTTGAAGGATTATATAAGCATGTCTGGAATGATCCTTTTTGTTTTATCCCTGATTGGTCTCACTTTGATAGGAATCTTCCCAGAGGGGACATCTCTACATGGTGTCGTTAGTTACATCTTTTTCTATGGGGGTACCTTTGCAATGCTAATTGGCGGAATTGGCCTGTCCATTCAGAAAATTCGCGTTGGATGGATAATTGTGTCAATAATTATCGTAGAAATTGTACTTGCGGAGATCTCCCTGGGTATTTTTCGAGGTGTTGCTATCCCAGAACTCATCGCTGCTTTGGGGATAGTGTCTTCGTACTATCTTATTCTTATTTCAGTGCCACTAAATGAAAAATCATGAGTTTGCAACGGATCTTTATAAATCAACTCCCTTATCGGGGATTTGTTGCAAAATCGCATTCTTATCCGAGAATAAAAATTCCACAATAACACAGTAATTCAGGGAAAATTTAAAATATAATCTTTCTCTTATGTTGCTTGGTTAAAATTGGACCATGGTGGGATTGAAAGATGATACTCCACAAAGCTTTTTCAATATCAACTACCAGTTAAAATTGGACCATGGTGGGATTGAAAGGCTCACGCACATTGAGATCATTGACGGCTCGGATCCGGTTAAAATTGGACCATGGTGGGATTGAAAGAACGAAGCAGAATTGATGGAGTACAACAAGCGGGATGTTGTTAAAATTGGACCATGGTGGGATTGAAAGATGTCAAATCTGTGCCGTATATCTTCTCTGAATTTGTTGGTTAAAATTGGACCATGGTGGGATTGAAAGTAAAACTACATACTCTCCATCTGATACTATATTAAAACTCTGTTAAAATTGGACCATGGTGGGATTGAAAGCTTTTGTCCGAATAACACC
>JALSPD010000180.1 GCA_026986135.1 DHVE2 group archaeon | reverse complement strand
AACCATTGAATCTAAGGTTAAGAGAATTGCGCCCAATCTGAGTGAGCTTGTTGGGGAGATTATAGCTGCAAGACTTATCAATTTGGCTGGTGGACTGAAGCGGCTCTCTGCAATGCCCGCATCTACCATTCAGGTATTGGGCGCGGAAGATGCGTTTTTTCAGCATCTTAGAAAAGGTACACCCTGCCCCAAGCACGGGGTGATTTTTCAAATAGCAGAGATAAGAAATGCGCCTAAGAAAAAGAGAGGTAAGATAGCACGAGCTCTTGCTGGAAAAATTGCAATAGCAGCACGAGTGGATTACTATGGTGGAGAGTTCGTTGCAGATAAATTGAAAGAAGAATTTAAAAATAGGGTGGAGGAGATAAAGAATGATACTGGTAGGAAAGGCAGATGAAGAGGAGCTTATGAATCTGATTGGAGAGCGAAAAGGAAGCGTGGTAAGTTACTTTGGCTATGTGCGCAGGGAGAACAATGGAAAGATGGTGAAGAGAATGGTATGTGAAGAGCGGGATAACTCCCATCAGATAATGGAGAAAATTGAAAAGGAAATCAAAGAAAGATTTGATGTGAAAAATGTCATTCTTTATCACACCGTTGGGAATGTGCCTGTTGGCGGCTTGCTTGCTGCGGTTATTGTCTCAACGGTTCATCGTGACTCTGGATTTAATGCATGCAGGTATGGGATAGATAGAATAAAGGAACTTGAACCAGTTTACAGAGAGGAAATCCTTGAAGGTTGATGAATGACCAGTTATCTGAGGATTTTCTAAATAAAAGAATCCACAATTTTTCTCAATTCATTAGCTGCTTTTTTAATATCTTTAGCACCCATCACCGCGGAAACAACGGCTATTCCCATAACACCTGTTCTTAGAACACTCGGCGCATTCTCGTGGTTTATGCCTCCTATTGCCACAACAGGAATATTCACATTCTCCACTATTCTTTTAAGGTTTTCCACTCCAATAACGATGGTATCCTCCTTGGTTGAGGTGGGAAAAACGCTACCTGCCCCTATGTAATCAGCCCCGTTTTTCTCTGCATTCATCGCATCCTTCGGAGTTCTTGCAGTAGCGCCAATTATACCATTCCATATTCTCCGTGCATCCTCAATCGGTATATCCTTGCTTCCCAGGTGCACGCCATCGGCATCAATTGCCATCGCAATATCAATCCTGTCATTCACGATTAGAAGGGCATCGTACTCGCGGGTCAATTTTCTCGTCAGTTTTCCAATCTCCACAGTTTCCCTTGCAGGTCCCTCTTTCATCCTCAGCTGTATGGCTGTTGCGCCGCCCTCAAGCGCAAGTTTGATGGCATTGATGATATCTCCAACACGGGGATCGGTTATAACATACAGTTTGAGCTTATGATGCCACATTTACCCATGATTATCGGAGGAGGGATAAATGGTTTTGGGTTATGCGTTCTCTATCGAATAGAGTAGAGAGGACTGGGATAATGCAATAAGATGTTGATAAAGAACGAGGTCCACAGTTGTATGTGGAGAAATTGCTTGTTTTTTGGGATATTTGTATGCGTTTGTGAGAAAAGAGTAATGCAGTGAGTATCCTCGGAGAATTCTGTAGAGTACGGAAATTATTTCGCATAGGGATTAAGAACGAGGTAGAAATAATGAAGGTGGTAAAGTTAAGCGACAGCAAGATAAGAAAAATAGCGAGACATTGCCACATAAAGAAGGATGTAAGCACGAAGGAGACTGCGCAAATATATGGGATGAGCGTTAGAAGGATACAGCAGATAATAAAATAATAAAAGAGTATATGGAGACAGGTGAGATGCCTACGCTTAAGAAAGGAAGTTTTGTTAAGTGGTACGATCACAGGATTCACGGTGCGTTATGGCTTGAAATAGGCGAGAATCCAGAGGAGGCATTAATCCAAAAAGCACCACCAGAATCCCTCCTTGGTTTGTTTTTCTCGCTATCCAAAAAGATATCCGCTGGAGGTGATACTAATGCATTTTTATAGGCGAAAGATAACTCTATTTTACACTAACTTTTTCATGTTTTTATAGAATTTAACATACCCCTATTCCGTAATATATATATGTTATGCATCCCCTATATAGGTGATATAATGGAAATGAATTGGGTGGATCTATTAGAAAATGAATGGCGTAAAATAAGTTTTGCTGAAGAAGAACCATATAAACCGAAGACTCTCGGGTGCTATGCCACTTTAAGGATTTGCCCGGCTATTGCTATAGATTAACATATTTTTTTATTTTTATGTTCTAAGGTGAATTTTATAAAGAAGTATAAAGTACACAAGTATCTTGAGGGGGGTGTGCTTATCTATCCGGATGATAGTTATTTAGCTCTTAATAAAGCCATAATAGATGCTGTTTTTATAATTATAGATGTTATCTGTAAATATAATATATCTCTTAGAGATGTATTGGAAAATATTAGAGATTCTGAAATTAAGAAAGGGATTATGCATATCTTTAATGATTTAGATATTAACTGTAATAGTATTATTATCACAGGTGATGATAGTCATTATTACCCTGTCCAATTATCTTATGAAGTGACTCATAGATGCAATTTAAAGTGTAGGCATTGTTATATAGATAAAAAAAGTGTAAATCCAAAAAAGGAGATGAACCCACAGGATTTTGAAATATTTTTATCAAAACTTGATAAATACAATCTTCCATTGAATATACAGATTACTGGAGGAGAACCTTTATTAAGAAAGGATATATGGGATATATTAGAAATCGCCTCTTTTTACGCAAAAGATAAATGGAGTTTTAATACTAATGGTTTATTAATTAATAGGGAAATTGCTGAAACCATAGATTCATATGGCCCCTCTATGGTGGCTATAAGCTTAGATGGGGATAAGGAGTCACATGAATTTCTTCGAGGTAGAGGCACATTTGAAAAAACATTAAATGCTATAAAGATTTTTAATAAATATACAAATGTTGACATTGAAATAAATACTATGATTACCCGAAAATATCCCGATACCATTGAGAGAGTCAAAAGAGTTCTACAGAAAGAAAAGATAAAATATAAGAAAATAAACTATGGTTTCTTTATGCCTGTATGGGGAGCAAAAGATGCAAATCTGGTGAAAGAATTGCTGCTACTTCCAAGTGAGTTTTATGGAAGAGAATATTCTAAAAATAAAAGTATTCAATTTGACTACTGGGAATATAAACCTTCAAAAGAATGGAATAATCACTGTAGTGCTGGTTTTTACACATATATACTAGATCCCTATGGAAATATATTTCCTTGTGTTGTCGATAGAATAAAAATATTTAACATGGGCAATATCCTAATTAACGATGAAAACTACATTTTCAAAAATCAAGCAAGAAAATATTTCAGTAGAAAACCGCTTCCAGATTCAGCATGCTATATGTGTCCATACAACAAACTATGCAAGTCATGCCTAGTATATCAATCTGCATTTTGCAACAGAATAGGTGAGTTCTATGGATAAAAATTATGTTTATTTTTTGATTGCAGGTAAATCTTTCTCAGCATTTGGGACTTTACTCACGACATTCACAATTTTCATACTGCTTTATAATTTATCAAATTTGCCTGCAATAATAGGTTTGGGAGGGATAGTCCTATCCATTCCCTCAATGATTTTAGGGGGTGTGCTGGGTACTTTCGTGGATAAATATGGCCCCAAAAAAATGTTGATAATTTCTTCAATTAGCAATCTCCTGATAGCAGGTGTTTTGATAATACTATACGAGTTCTGGATTGTTTTATTATTGTGTCTCTTCATATACTCCACTTTTCTGGTGCTCAGTGGTATATCCTTTAATGCACTGCTTCCCAAATTGATAGGGGAGGAAGAACTGTTTCACTACAATAGCATAATATCCCTGTCATTTATGATGGCAGGTTTTCCCGCACCAGTGATTGCGGGATATCTACTTAATATAAATGTCCCCCTCATCTTTTTAGTTGATGTAATTACCTATGCCTTTGAGCTAATGGTTGTCTTAAGATTGCCGTTGATCTCATCCCACATCCCGAAAACTTCATTTTTAACTGATTTTCATGAAGGGATAGAATACCTTCTCCGCAAAAAAGAAATTCTGTTTGTTATAGCGATGATTTTCATCGCATTCTTATTTCTGGGAGGAACAAGAACCATACTGATACCCTATTTCTCAGATTTATTTGGAGACAACTACTCTTTGTTTTATGGAGGTTTTAAGTCCCTTGACGGTATATCAAGTGGTATAATCCTTTTGGCATTTTCTTTGGGTTATATTAAGATAAAAAAGCATCTTTTTGCGACCTCTTTTGGGATCATATTATTTTTTATAGCATTATTAACACTTTCAGCATTTCCATGCTTACCCGTGATAATCTTTTCTGCGATACTTTCAGGAACATCTTCAGGTATGATTTCTCCAAATTCAATGACATACATCCAAAAAACAGCAGATTCTAAATTTCTGGGTAGGGTTATAGGGGTTCAGGAGGTGATTCTATCCGCATCCACACTAATTTCCTACATTCTCCTTGGTGCCTTAGCAACCATTTATAGCCGACGGATAATGCTCTCTTGGATTGGAATAATGGGATTATTAATTATGAGTATTTTTGCCATTTTTTCGTTGAGAATGGAAAATAACTTATCGCACAAAAGCGAGAAAAATTAAAATCATCTTAATAGATGTGTGGGAATAAGCGTAAGAATTAGGCATTGTAAAATGGTATCAAATCTCATCAACGTCAGTTAAAACTCTCCTACGCATCAACTTTTAGCGGAAAATCAGTATACACCTGAAAATAGGTAGTGAGATCCGCATTATTACCCATAAATGCTCTTATTTTGTCTCTTATCTCTTTTTGTGGGTGCAGGAAAAATTACATCTATGGTGGATGCTTTTTCTTTTTGAAGGTGATACCATGCACCGTTATGAAAGACAGCGTGATCTCGTAAATCAGGAGCGGTTGCTCAAAGCCAAAGTTATGATAGCTGGAGTTGGTGGTCTGGGTGGCTTCACAGCAGTTAACCTTGCCCTTGCAGGCGTGGGTACGCTAATACTTGTGGATCCCGATACCGTGGAGGAGAGCAATTTGAACAGGCAACTTCTATACCGGGAGGATAACATAGGGAGTAAGAAGGTAATGGTTGCCCGGGATTTCTTGAGGGAACTCAATCCCCATATAGATGTGCTGGCCATTGATGCTCGTGTTGAAAATGTTGATGACTCCATTGATTTTGATATTGTGGTGGATGGTCTTGATAACTATCCCTCCAGAATTCATGCTGAGCATCTTGCATTGTCCCGTGGTGTGCCGTTTGTTTTCGGTGCTGTTGAGGGGTACATGGGTATGGTGACATTCATAGATTCAACAACCAGAAAACTGGAAGAGTTCATCCATGGAGAAAATACAGGCACCCCGCAGGTGCTTGCTGCTACAGCATCTTTTATCTCGGGAATCCAGTCACTTGAAGTAATTAAATACTTATCTGAGAAAGGTGATTTGCTCAGGAATCGCCTTTTAATCTATGATGCCCTCAGTACAAATTTCACGGAGGTGAAACTGTGAAACTGCGAATACGCTACTTTGGGAGATTCGCCGTAGAGATTGGCAAGTTCTCCGAAGAAATTGAAATACAGGAGAATGCCAAGGTCCGCGATCTTATTGAACTTCTCCGTAAAAAATATCCACAGTTGAAGCATGAGGTGATTGAGATCTCCATTCGCGGTAGATACGCATCCGAGGATTCTCCTCTTGAGGATGAGGTGGCGGTGTATTCTATGATAAGTGGGGGCTAAGTTACCTTTTCAAGATTCTCCGCAGCCACGATGAAAGTATCCTCATGCTTTATCGCTCCCTCGGGAAGCATCAGGGGCGGATGCACTATTGCCAGAACCATGCCCTCCTGAATATTCCAGAATCTGTGCCCAACCACTATGGTTGTTATTGGGGGCTCTTCAATAAGCAGACCAACTCCATGAGTATAGCCCTTGATGTAGTAATCATCAAGCCTCTCGTGACGATATAATTCGTATATCTTCTTCTCCACAGCGTTGAATGTCTTTCCTGGCCTCGTTTCTCTCACGGCGAGTTCGTAAGCGTATTTTTTTATCTCTATTGCCCTCTTCACTTCTCCCCTTGTTTCACCCGTAACGAAAGTCCTTGCCATGTTGGCGTAATAGTTATTGTAATCA
>JALSPD010000179.1 GCA_026986135.1 DHVE2 group archaeon | reverse complement strand
CTGAGAACTCTTCAGAAAACGGGGGAACGTTTAAAGTGGCATCCAGTGACGGTGGAGATAACAGAAGCTTGCTCAAACCTGCAAATCTCACCAACACCAATGCCATAAGAACACTATTCGGAATTTACGGCAGAAATATTGTGATATCAGAGAAGGAGCACAGAGGAACGATGAGAATAGGCAAACTCGTGGAAAGATCTCGCTATGAAATTCCCAAACCTGACATGCAGTGGATAAGAAGGAGCAGAGAGGTGGCTCGTAGGATAGATCCAAACATGTACTTTGGAGACGATGGGTTCAACAGCACGAATGTGAACTTCACATCCATCAGGCATGTTGAGAAGAAGGATGCAAACAACGATGGAAATCCCGAGTACTTCAAAATGGTGGAGTACTCAAATCTCACACAGGACATTGATGGGGATGGCGTATACGATATACAGGTGATTAGATACCACGAAGTCGTTTATTATGACAACAACAGCGATGGTAACCATGAGTATCAGAAGTGGATACGCGTATTTGCGTACCTTGAGGACAAGGACCACGATGGCTACTACGAGAAAAAGGTGGTTCAGGCAATTGGTGGAATGTATCGTGATGACAACTCCGATGGAAATATGGAAATATTCAAGAGATACGCCGTAGGAAACCAGACGGTGGATGAAAACGAGAACAGAGAGTACGAGTTCCATCTTGCAATGCTGGGCTTTGTAATTAAGTACGACAACAACTCAAACGGAAACTGGGAATCAGTTAAGGCATTCTTCGGTGTTAGGGCAATGCTTGATAAAAATGAGGATGGATACCCAGAGTACATAGGGGCAACCGTGACTGGATATACTCTAGTGGATGAAAACGACGATGGAAACCCGGAGAACGAGAAATACATCCACTGGAGGTACATGAAAAAGGATGAAGATAGTAACGGGGTGTTTGAAGATGTGAGAGGAATCGCTGCATACGCCACATACTACGATAACAACAGCGATGGAAATCATGAATACGGCATTGCAGCTGTGAAGGGCATCTCTTACAGGGATATGAATCAGAATGGCAGAGCTGAGAATGGCATAGTTGGTTACGCATACTCCAAGGTGAGAGACGAGAACGATGATGGATACAACGAGAGCATGCTATTCCGACTTGCAATTGTGAACGGCACGGATAACGATGAGAATGGAATTTACGAGAATGCCTGGAAGATGTATGTCTCCGCCACATACTACGATAACAACAGCGATGGAAATCCTGAGTACAGAAACTTCATAATGGCAGGATGGGTCATAAAAGACAATAATCAGGACAAACACTGGGAGCATGCTGGCATCCTCTATGTGAAATTCACCGCAATGGATAACAACAGCGATGGAAATCCTGAGGCAAGGACTTCAAGGATTTATTACAGGGAGGTATGGGATGATAATGACAACGGGATATACGAGAGGGAAAGAGGAATCGCGGAGCTCGGGTACAGATACGACAATAACTCAAACGGTGTAGTGGAGAAATCGTCCATAAAGATGTTCGGTTATTCCCTGCGGAGAAATGAGAGTTCTGGCAATATCACGAGGATTACTCTTGTGGTTATCCTTGGAAACACCACAAACACTGATGACAATGGCACCAATGAATGGGAGAACTACACATTTATGGTTATAAACAAGGTTGATGCAGATTCCGATGGCAATCCAGAGAGCGTGAAGGTGTGGATTGTGAAACACAGACAGTATCTCGAATTCAACGCCACTGCAAATGCCACATGGCTTTACAATATCACATTCACGGGGACTTACACGAGCTTTGATCTCAACGACAACGGACTCAGGGACTCATGGACACTTAAGGGCATACTGACCACGAGGATTGATTACAACCTTGACGGCACATGGGATTATCTGGACAGCACCAGCGTGTTCAGGCATGGCTCGGATGAGTGATTTCGTATCCACATCTCCTTTTTTAACCCATGTCCAATTTTTTACTCTATTTTTCTCCCCACTGCGCCCAGAAATACGAGTATGGAGAAGAGCAGAGCCACAGCGATATTAACCATTTCCATATCAATGGAGCTTGCATAGTTAGGTTTTAGGGGATCAAGTCCCATGCTCACCTCATATCCATCGCTGAGCCCATCTCCATCTGTATCGTAATTCCTGGGATCTGTACCATTTAGATACTCCTGGTAATTGGTGAGCCCATCATGATCCATATCCATATTTCTATCGCTGGCGCTGTGAGGATCCAATCCGTACCTGATCTCCCACCAGTCAGGCATGCCATCATTGTCATCATCAGGATCACGCTCATCTGGAATCCAGTCGTTATCACCATCGGGACCCAGAAGGGTGAGGTGTTCGCTCATATCAGACGTCATAATGTATTCAACCTCTGTTCCATTCAGCCCTGCAAGATAGTACGAGGAGGCATTCACACCAGTAAATGTGTTGTTGGAAAGGAGATGCTTGGTGGAATTCAAAATATGAATGTGTTTGGAATCATAAAAAAACAACCATCTTCCAGTTCCCACAATACCCGCTGGCTTCCTGTAGGTGATTCCAGTGCCAAGATGCTCAATCTTTCCATTAGGGTATGTGTATGTGGAGAAAATCCAGTATCTTGCACCCTCATCATCAACCAGCGAGTTGAGAATATACACAGCATCTTCTGATGAGTAGATGGCATAACCACCCACATCCTCGCTTGAAATAACCCTAAGATTGCCATCAAGAAAGTACAGGATTCCATCTGCAAGTACAGAATAGCCGTTTCCTGTGGGAACAGCATACATTATACCGCCAGGCATGCTAACTGAGTAAATCACCCCTGAACGCCAAACAACAAACTCTGTTCCATTGGAAAAAAGAAATTCGTTCCTATGGCCTGGACCAAGCAATTTGAATGATATGGTTTTCATAGTGGATGAAGTAAGGGAAAGGATGAATGTGGTATCACCTTCAACCGCCGCAAAATCCCCGGAATCTGAGGAGAAGACAACATTTTTAACATGGGTAATGTTAAAACTCACAGTACTTTCTCTGTAAATATTGTAAAAGGAGAGAGCACGGGAATGGGCAATTGATATCCAATCCCCATCCTGCCAGACACCGTATATACCTGAGAGATGTATCTTCCCATGGGATACAATATCAACCTCCGAAGAATTCCAGATTGCTATGTATTTACCAACGGATAGATGTGGCCTGGATATACCAATTCCGATACTCTGCCATTTGGGATCTTGATAAATATCACCTGTCATGGCGTCCTTCCACACCGCACCATTCGCATAGGGTATTGCCAGGAGAAGTGCAATTAAGATCACAAAAGATACCTTCCTAATCATTTTCAACCCTCACATATATCCTCTTGTTTTTTCTTCCCTTGCTCTCGTACTTCTCAAGCACGATTTTTCCTATTTCCCTCAGCGATCGCACATGCGTTCCACCATCAGCCTGGGCATCAAAGCCCTCAATTTCTACCACCCTAATTCTATCATACTTCTCGTAAAGTTTGGAGTTAACGCGCATCAATTCAGGTCTCTGCTTGAATTCTTCCCTGGTAAGATAATACACCTTCACCTTTAAATCTTCATTGATTACCGAGTTACTCTCCTCAATTATCCTCTTCACAAGGTCCCTGCTGAGATTATCAAAGGAAAGATCAACCCTTGCACGACCCTCGTATAGCTGATTTCCAGTTATGCTGACTCCGAAATCCCTGTATGCAACCCCCGAGATAACATGTACCGCGGTATGAGTTCTCATGATCCTGTATCTTCTTTCCCAATCAACTATACCCGTTATTTCTTCGCCAACCTCAGGTAACTGTCCCTCAATGACATGAATTGGGCCCTCACGCTTCATTGAAGTCACAAGGGATTCAAGATTTCTAAAGAGAATTTTACCCGTGTCGTGTGGTTGGCCTCCACCGCCAGGATAGAAGGCGGTTCTGTCAAGGATTACGCCGTCATCTACCACTTCAATTACCGTTGCTGTGAATCTTTTCAAGTAGGAATCATCAAGATATAGGAGCTGGGTCATAGCGGCATATTCGCATTGTAATATATTTAGATTCCGCACCGATCGAAAAGAAAAATTAACACCGAACGGTGAAACATAAAACCATGGTATAATTGTGCAAACATTTAAATACGATTGTGTATACATAATGTATACAATGAGTGTGAGAATATACCAGTTGAAGGATTCCGACATAGAGATAGTTCACTCCCAGAACTATCTCGCTGCCCGGGTGGGAGGAAGAGAGATTATAATTTACGCAGAAGAGTAGTTTTTGGGAAACATTATATCCCTGAAAAACATACAGTGTTAGTGTGTACGAGGTAGTTGTTATTGGTGGGGGACCATCAGGCATGGCTGCAGCCCTTGGAGCAAAAGAAATCGCAGATAAGGTAGCAATTATAGAAAGAAGCGATTATCTTGGAGGAATTTTACCACAGTGCATCCATAATGGATTTGGCACCAGGTATCTAAACAAAGATTTAACAGGTCCGGAATTCTCAGATTATCTTGAAAGGAAAGTAAGAAAAGAGGATATTGATATTTTTCTGGGGGCGCATGTATCCAATATAAAAAAAACCAGTGCGGGTATATTCAGGATTGTGCTTAATGATAGATTAATAGAGTCAAAAACTGTTGTTTTTGCAACGGGATGCAAAGAGAAAACAAGATACTCTTTAAATATCCCCGGCGATAGACCATCAGGGGTTTTTACTGCCGGCACCGCTCAGGCACTTATGGATATATACGGATATCTCCCCGGAAAAAAGGTGGTGATACTCGGATCAGGTGACATAGGATTGATAGTTGCAAGGAGATTCGCCATGGAAGGCGCCGAAGTTATAGGTGTATATGAGATAAATTCATTTCCTGGTGGACTTCCAAGAAACATTGTACAGTGCCTCCAAGATTTTGACATTCCCATATACCTCAATTCCACAATCCTTGAAATAAAAGGAAAAAAACGTGTTGAAGGTGTTGTGATTGGCAAAATAAAAGATGGAAAAATAGTGAATAGGGAATTTGTTAAATGCGATACCGTGATAATCTCTGCAGGTCTTGTACCTAATACCAAACTACTCTTAAAAATGGGCGCTGAGATTGATCCCAATACCGGCGGCCCGATGGTGAATGAATACTATGAGACAAGCATAGAAGGCGCCTTCGCATCTGGAAACCTTCTGGTAGTAAATGATCTTGTTGACTATGCTGTAGAACAAGGAGAAATTGCCGGAAAAAATGCAGCTTTAAGAAGCAGAGGATTGCTGAAAAAGAGGAATTTTTACAGAATTACCCCAGGCCAAGGGATTAAGTTTGCCGTACCTCAAATGATAAGTGGGGAGGTGGAGGTAAAAATTGCAATAAGAGTTACGAAATATATAGAGTCTGGAACTGTTGTCATAGGCGATCTCAGGAAAAAAGTGATTCATGTGAATCCATCCACAATGTTTTTCCTTAAAATACCCCCTGGAAAAATAAACGGTGATTCCATGGTGATGATAGTATGAGACTTACCTGCATATACTGCCCAATAGGTTGCACACTTGATGTAAGCATAAGGGATCACAGGGTAGAAGTTAAGGGAAACCGATGTCCACGGGGATGCGAATATGCAGAGAAGGAAGTACTTGATCCGAGAAGAATCCTGTTCACCGTGGTACGCATTGACACCAAAGATTACAGAATAGGTGCAGTGAGAAGCAAAAAACCCATACCAAAGATAAGAATAAAAGATATCTTGGAGGAATTGAAAGGAATAAAAATTCCTGAATCTGCAAAAATAGGGGATATTGTGGCTACCATAGATGGTTTTGAATTCATTCTCACCAGGAAATAATGAGAGTATTTCAGAAAGGTTTAAATACTACATTTGTATATCCATACATAGGTATACGAAATGTATACAAAATCACTCCAATAGGAAATCACCCATCACGATGACGCCCCTCCTCCCCTTTTTCTTATCCCCGTTCCTTCAAAGAAGCTTTTAACCTCGGTTAAAATATCATTGGATTCCTTCATTTCAATTTCTCTAGAGAATCTAACTGCTCGTTTATCAAGAATAATTGCCACACCTCTATCAGACTCACTTCTAATCAACCTTCCAATCGCCTGGCGTATCTTTATAAGCGCTGGAGCCTTAAATGCAAATTCCCAGCCTTTCCCGAACTTGTAGTCATAATATTTTTCAAG
>JALSPD010000178.1 GCA_026986135.1 DHVE2 group archaeon | reverse complement strand
TGGCATTAAATACGTATCTTCCATCCATTTTTCTATCTTTCATGGGTGTGGGTACGGCAACTATGATTGCATTAACGTCTTTTATTGAGGAATAGTCATGTGTGGCTTTGAATTTGGAGATGGCATTTTTAAAAAGTTCATCAAGCCCATTTTCTTGGAATGGGAGTTCTCCACTATTCAATTTATCTACTTTTTTTCTGTCAATATCTATACCCACCACCTCATTTCCTGCAGAGGCAAGAAGTAGTGCGGTAGGAAGCCCTATGTATCCCAGACCTACAACTGCCACTTTCATTCATATCACTCCACTATTTCCCTAATTATTGAAATCACATCTTTTCTAACTTTTTTTGAGCGTTCGGTTCCTCTTTTCTGTGGTGTGATATTCAATACGTATTTAACTATTTTCTCTGCATCTCTGGAATGATATAGCCAGCCCCTTTTTACCATAACCTCATCCACGGACAATAATTTCCTTCCAGGGAAGAATGAAACAGCTGGAACACCCATGCAGGCCGCCTCTCTTCCAAGAGTACCTGAGCCAGTGAGCACCGCATCTGCAAACCATGCTCCGCATAATCCGTGTATGGGGTTTCTTGGTATATAGACATTTGTATGTTTTTTATATAATTCTCTCTCCTCTGGATACCGTGGTAGCAGAACTATGTTTATATTTTTTTCTTGAAATTTAGAAATTAGTTCGGGCACGATAGTTTTTACTTTGTGATCCAGATAATATGCTTTGTAAGCTTCTGGTCTTATTAAAACATAATTTTCAAAAGGGATCTCTCTTTTACATTTTTTTGGATTAAAATCTCCAATATATATGTCCTCTTTAAAACCATCAAACTGATATACCTTTTTTGTTTTAAATTTCTTGTGGTTTAATGCTGAGGGTACGATTAAAAAATCGCTGTTTTCATATATTATTTTATTTGTTCTATTATAAAAATCGTTATCTGTGATCGTTATTCTCTTCTTCATTCTTAGTTTGCTTGCTACGATTCCATATATTGATCCATGGGATAGAAAATAATCATACCTTGGAATCTTTATTGCAAGTTCAAGTGATCTTACAACCAAATTTAATATTTTGCCATATTTTGTGGTAGCATGATACTTTCCAATTACTGTATGGTTTATATTGTATTTTTTAAGAAGCCCAATTATTTCAGCGTAGTCCCGGGCAGTGATATAAAACTTGTATGGTAAATCCTTCATAAGTGATTTGAACAATAATGGTTCGTGTGAGTTTTTGATATCTATCCATATGAGTTTTGAGTTTTTTTTCATTAAATGAAGAATGCACTGCAATAAATAATTTTTTTCCTCTTTTCATTAGCAGCAACACAAATTTTAAATAAAATTAAAAACATATATCACAAGAGCGGATATCAAAAGTTGTATGATATATAGTGCTAGTACCACGCCCCTCTCTGTAGCATATTTTTTAAGTTTTTTCAGAATCCAAATTGCTATATGGCACGAATCATATATTTTTTTGTATGGCATCTCCAAATGTCCTTTATTATCCACAACTCCAAAAGCCTCTATTTTTTCTAATTTGTCAAAAAATCTTGCCCTTAAAAACAATGCAAAATCAATGAAATATAGCGGAAACAGTAATACTCCAAAGATTTCCATGTTTCCCAGTATCACCATTGCGCCAATTAGTGCACCCACTGGATAGGTAAGTGAATCTCCAGGAAAAACCTTTGCTGGAAACCAATTGAAATACAAAAAACCTGCAAGAGCAGCAGAGCCAATTAGAGATATGCATGTAATCCATAGCTCCCCATTAATTGCTGCTTGTGTGGCAATAGTAATCAAGATTATTATGCCCAGGCCAGCCTCAAGCCCATTGTAGCCCCCCACCATGTTGTATGCATTTGCCGCCCCGATAATTCCCACTGGAACAATAACTATGGCGTAAAACCCCAAAGGGATACCCCACACAACAAAAGAGTTGTACTGGGGGTTCATCAGAATTAAAGTTACCATAGGCAAAGCAACAATAGATGAGAGAATTACTTTTCTGCTCTGTCTTATTCCTTTTTTCCATCCAAGGATATCATCTATAAATCCTATGAATCCTGCAAGGACAACTGTTGTGGTTATAGCATATATCTCGGTTAGGTGTGTAGGATGTCCAAATATTGATTTTAGGAATAAATATAAAAACAACCCTGAAGCCATCCCCAGAATAACAGCTACACCACCCCCCTCCGCCACTTCGGGACGATTATATTTATTCATGTCTTTTCCCACCAGTCCGAAATATATTGCTGCAGGGATCCATCTCTTTGTGAGATACCATGTGAATGCAAATGTGGCTAGTAATGCCAAAGAGGAAGCAATTATTTCGTACATTGGATGGGGTAAATCAAAGAGATAATATATTTCTTTCGTAGTAAGGAGGCCAAAAAAGAAATAACAGATATACTATATCCCTGCTAAGTAGGCAATTGGGAGATGGAGAGTATGAGAGTAATAGTAATCGGTGCGGGGATTATGGGCAAGAACCATGCTCGTGTTCTGAATTTACTTGGCCATCTTGCTGGCGTGGTTGATATGAATGAAGAGGCAGCGATGGCTGTTGCTAAGAAGTATGGGGTTGAGTGGAGCAGGGATATCAAAGACTTGGATTTTGATGCCGCAGTGGTTGCAACACCAACTATTACGCATTATTCTATTGCAAAAACATTAATTGAAGAAGGAAAACATGTTCTTGTAGAGAAGCCCTTTGTACATAGTATTGAGGCGGGAGAAGAACTTATTGATATGTCAAAAGAACAAGATGTAATTCTGGGAGTTGGTCACATTGAACGGTATAATCCTATGGTGGAATTCATAAAAAAGAATATTGTTAATAATACAGAAGTTATTTCAATAGGGGCAAAAAGAGTCAGCGGCTTTCCTGCAAGGATAAGAGATGTTGGTGTTGTTATGGACCTGGGAGTGCATGATATTGATGTACTTCGCTATTTGATGGGAGATGTTGCAACTGTTTATGCGAGCGGAGGAAATATAAAGCACGAGAGATATGAAGATCATGCGTCTATTTTGCTCACATTCAAAGACGGAAAGACAGGATATATAGAAACGAACTGGCTCACGCCCAAGAAAATAAGAAAACTCTGGCTTACCACGGAGTCAAACTATGTGGAAGGGGATTACATGGCTCAGAGCATTGAAATCTCATCAGACAAACTTGAGGTGGATGAGTACAACGCGTACCGAATGAGCATTGATCTAAACATCAGAAAGATAAATCTTAAAAGAGAAGAGCCACTCAGAAGGGAACTGCAGGACTTCATAAATGCTGTGGAAAATCATAAGTTGCCACTTGTTACAGGTGTTGATGGACTGGAAGCAGTTAAGATTGCAAAGGCGGCGCTGAAATCTATGGAAAATGGAAAAGCTGTGGATGTGGGGTAAGAGCAAATGTTTATAACGCCTGTGAATATATCCACCAGGTGAGAAAAATGGAATACTTCGTTCATCCCACAGCAGAAGTAAGCGAGAAGGCAAGAATTGGTCAAGGCACAAGGATCTGGCATCAAGCACAGATACGTGAAGGAGCGGTTATAGGCGAGAACTGCAATCTCGGAAAGGGTGTTTATGTGGATTTTAATGTGAAAATTGGGAACAATGTAAAGATTCAGAACTATGTATCTGTATATCATGGTGTGGAAATTGAAGATGATGTTTTTGTTGGTCCTGCGGCTGTGTTCACCAATGACAAGCACCCCCGAGCCTGGCTCTGGGATGAAACGAGGCTATGTCATACCAGAATAAGAAAGGGGGCGAGTATTGGGGCAAATGCTACTATTGTATGTGGTGTGGAGATTGGAGAGTATGCAATGATTGCTGCAGGGGCAGTAGTCACAAAGGATGTGCCACCACATGCCCTTGTAATGGGGGTGCCTGCAAGAGTAGTGGGATTTGTGTGTGAATGCGGAGAGAAGTTAGATGATAATTTTAAATGTCCTGTTTGTGGCAAGGAATTTCCTGAACTTAAAAAATATGCAGAAGAGGTGGAAAAATGATACCTATTGCGAAACCATGGATTGGTGAGGATGAGAAGAGAGAGGTTGAGAAGGTTCTTGATTCAGGTATGCTTGCCTATGGTGATTGGGTTAAGAGATTTGAAAAAGAGTTTGCAGAGTACATCGGGGTGAAGCATGCTCTTAGCACGACAAACGGGACGCAGGCGCTTATACTTGCACTGGAGGCAATTGGTGTAAAAGGAAAAGATGTTATAGTGCCGAGTTTCACTTTTATAGCAAGTGCAACGAGCATAATACGCGCCGGAGGTAAACCAATTTTTGTGGATGTTGATGAGAGAACATTTAACATTGACCCGGATGATGTAAGGAGAAAGATTACTCCAAACACAAAGGCAATAATGCCCGTGCACCTTTACGGGCAAGCGGCAAACATGGATGAGATAATGGAGATCGCAGAAGAACATGGTTTATTTGTGATAGAGGATGCAGCCCAGGCACATGGCTCAGAGTGGAACGGAAAAAAAGTGGGTGGTATTGGGCATATTGCAGGATTTTCATTTTATCCTACCAAGAATATGACTACTGGAGAAGGAGGAATGGTAACCACAAATGATGATGAACTCGCCGAGAGGGTTAGAATGTTGAGAAATCATGGGCAGACAGAGAGGTACATGCATGAGGAACTTGGGTGGAACTTCAGAATGACCAACATTGCGGCTGCTATAGGGCTTGTGCAGCTAAGGAAACTTGATATGGCAAATGAGATTAGAAGACAAAATGCAAGGTACTATGATGAAGTTCTTGGAGAAAAGGTAATGATACCTTATGTGGATGAGAGGGCAAGGCATGTTTATCATCAATACACGATAAGGGTGAGAAATAGGGATGCTTTGATAGAATCATTCAAAAAAGAGGGTATTGGATTCGGCATATACTACCCCATGGGCAACCATAAGCAGCCTATAATGAAGAAGCTGGGATATACAGCAAATCTCCCAGTTACAGATATGCTCTGTAAAGAAGTTATCTCCATACCAGTACATCCCCTCCTAAAGGGTGAAGATAGAGACAAAGTGGCAGAAATAGTACTGGGGAGTGTTAATTAATATCATCAAAATTTCGTGTATAAGATAACAATTTTATATTTAAACCCATTACTTACCATCATGGAGGCAGTGATTCTTGCGGCTGGAGAGGGCAGGAGATTGAGGCCGCTCACTACTTATTATCCAAAACCCATGATGCCTGTGGGCAACAAACCCATTTTAGAGTGGATTATAACGGCATTGAGAATCTCTGGTATTACGAATATTACCATTGTGGTGGGTTATCAAAAGGATAAGATAATTCGCTATTTTGGGGATGGAAAGGATTTTGGTGTGGATATTGATTATGTTATTCAGGAGAAGCAGCTGGGTACGGCACATGCACTTTCTGCGGTGGGAAGCAGAGATGATTTTATCCTTCTTCCAGGAGATAATCTTGTAGATCCCCTATGCATTGAGAAAATAAAGAAGGAGAAAAATACAATTCTCACAACAATTTCAGATATGCCTTCCAAATACGGGGTTATAGTGCGTGAGGGAACCAAGGTCAGAATAATTGAAAAGGAAAATATTCATGGTAATGCACAGGTTTTCACTGGGATAGGGCATTTTGATGCTAATATTTTCAGAGTGATTGAAAAAGCAATGTCTGAGGAGATATATGATCTTCCTCAAATTATAAGCAGTATGGATAATTTGAAAGTTGTAACTTCCTCATGCACATGGTTGGATGCTGTGTATCCATGGGACCTGCTGAATCTTAACTGGTATGCTCTAAAATCTTTACCCCGAAGGATTGAGGGCAAGATAGAAAGATCTGAGATCATTGGACAGGTGGAAATTGGAAAGGGGACCATTATTGGTGCTGGTTCTTACATAAAGGGTCCTGTGGTTATAGGTGAGAACTGTGTAATTGGTCCTAACACTGTGATAATGCCGGGTGTAAGTATCGGAGATGGAAGTGAAATTGGTGCACATAGTTATATAGAGAGGAGTATTATTATGAGGAATGTTACCGTGGGTGTGGGCGTTCGGATGAGAAATTCGGTTATTGCCAATGGTGTAACTATAGAGGATGGAAGTATTCTCCTCTCGGGGAATGTAAGGAGGATAGTTGAGGATGAGATTTTTAACTTTGAATCGGTGGGTGCGATACTTGGAGATGGTGCATATATTGGAGCGGGTAGTGTAATCGCTCCCGGAGTCCTTGTGGGTGCAGATGTAAATGTGGGTGCTTTAAAAACAATATTTGGGGATGTCAAAAATGGTGAGAAGGTGATATGATATGTGCGGTATAGTAGGGTATATCG
>JALSPD010000177.1 GCA_026986135.1 DHVE2 group archaeon | reverse complement strand
ATACTTTGTCTCTTCCCTTATTTTCGGGAGATTGGCAGATATCCATGGTAGGAAAAGATTCATTGTACTTGGTCTCCTTCTTTCAACGTTGTTTTTCTTTCTTCAGGGCTTTTACACAGATTACATATCATTACTTATATTCAGAGTATTAGCTGGATTCACTGTTGGAATTTTTCCCGCAGCGGTCGTATCCATTGCTCACGATTTTAATTTGAAGATGGGAAAACTGTCCTCTTGGGGTGCTCTGGGCTGGGCCATTGGCTCATATACCGCTGGAATACTAGCAAGCATTTTGGATCTCAGATATACTCTTACTTTATCTTCGCTGTTTTTTTTGATAGCATTCGTTGTATCCCTACCTTTGAGGGATAGTGGTGTTAAGATAAGATACGTTCCCTTGTTTCCCGTTGACGTCTTCAGAAGAAATTCTCCCCTTTATATTGCATATTTTTTAAGGCACACTGCGGCCACCATGATATGGACTTTCTGGGTCCTGTATATTGAGAGTATCGGTGGAGACTTTTTCTGGCAAGCGGCCACAATGGGAATCAATTCAACAACACAGTTTTTTGTTATGTTTTTATACACTGATCTGGGAGAACCTCGAAAACTCATAACATACGGTTTAGTATTTTCGTCATTTACATTTCTAAGCTATGCATTCATACACTCTGTTTATTTAATCGTCCCTGTTCAGATCCTTCTTGCACTTTCATGGTCGTTTCTGTATGTGGGTGCCCTTAAATACCTGACCGAAAACAATAGAGAAAAGGCCACTTCCACAGGACTTCTTAATTCTACAATAAGTATAAGCGCTGCAGTGGGTCCCTTTCTTGGGGGTTTGGTAATGCATTTCTTCCAATCTTATTTTATTCTCATGATTACATCATTTATGATTTCCTCGTTTGGAATCTTGATATTCCATGCGGGTATAAAGAAAAAGGCTTAAATATGAGTACTGCAATAGATGGGATGGAATGGAGAAGGAGGAACTGCTAAGGGAGATAAAAAATATTCTTATGCGTGGAGGTTACCTCATTGGTGTGCCTGTACGCAAAAGTATGGTATTTGACTTAATAGCACGTAGAGATGAGCGCATACTAATAATAAAAGTACTTCACAATGCAGATTCTCTGAGGGCAGAAATGGCAAGAGAGATGAAAATACTTGGGCATGAGTTCAATGCATCTCCTCTTATAGTTGGATTCAGAAGCGGCGCAGGCCCCATTCTTGATGGTGTTGTTTATTCCAGACACGGGATCCCCGTGATTTCGTTGAAAACCTTTTATGATCTCATAATAAATGAGGAGCAGCCAATGGTGTACGTAGCTCCTGGAGGATTTTATGTGGATATTGATGGTGATACCCTCAGGAAGATAAGGGAGGAGCGAGGCCTATCACTGGGCGAGCTTGCAAGAATGACTGGAGTTACGAGAAAAACCATACAGTTGTATGAAGAGGGTATGAGTTCTACTGTTGATATTGCACTCAAACTTGAGGAATTTTTAAATGTGGATCTTATCAAGCCGGTGGATGTATTTAGTTTTGCAGATCTATCAGAGGAGAGAACAGCGTTGGATAATGTTATTTTTGAAGATGTTTTTAGAAGGCTGATGGAGATAGGTTACGATGTTTTTTTAACTCTCAAATGTCCCTTTGAGGCTATAAGTCGTGATAGAACCGAGGTAATGCTCACGGGATTTGAGGATAACGAAAAAAAATTGAAATACAAGGCTCAGAACATCAGGATATTTTCAGAGATCCTTGAAAAAAAAGGCTTTATCGTAATGTCAGACTCAGAATATGAGGAGTACAATGGTGTTGCCATTATAACTCGGAGTGAGATAATGAGTTACGATAAGGAAGAGATAAACAAGATAGTAAATGAGAGGAGCGATTTATGAGCATAGTAAAAAAAATTAAAATTGATGGTAAAGAGATCCTTTTTTTTGGTACGGTTAAGGGACTTGTAAGTGAGCGAGATTCCCTTAGAAAGGTCTTTGAGGATTTTGTACCTGATATGGTAATGGTCTCTATGTCACCTGAGGAGATGGAAGGTCTTGAAAAATATTTGAAGGAGCCTTTTGAAATAGATCCCGATGATTATGAAGTAATATATGCAAAGAAACTTGAGAGATTTGGTGAGGTGGGCCTTCCAGTACCAACCTATCTTGAGCTTTTTTCTCTTCTTAAAAGATACAATTTTGATATTGTACCTATAGACATGCCAGATATGGATTATACTGAGTTATTCACCCGCAAGATTGATGTGATAAAATTAATCAGATTTGAACTTAGAAAAAGGAAAGTATGGAAAAAGGAGTTCAAGGCCAAGACGCCGGAGGAGTTTGCGATAGAGTGGGATAAGGAGATAAACAGGATTCGTGAGTTTATGGATATTGAGCGGGAGCGTGAGAGGTATATGGCAATGAAAATAAGGAATGCGGTTAATAACTGTAAAAATCGCAGATGTATGGTTATTCTTGAAGTTGAGAGGATGGAGGGTGTTCTTGGAAACCTCCTATCGTGAGAAAAATTTATTTGATATGTCAGTTTAATGATTATAATATGATAATTGCAGAGCTTACTCTCACGCCTCTTGGGGTGGGTACTGGTGTTTCTGGATATGTAAAAAAAGCGTTTGAAGTAATAAAGAATGCAGGAGTAAAATATGAACTTACGCCGATGAGTACAATAATAGAAGCAGAAACCCTTGAAGATATATTTAAGTTAGTAAAAGCTGCGGAGGAAGCTATGTTAAATGCAGGTGCCAAACGGGTAATAATAGATCTCAAGATAGATCATCGCGTGGATAAGGATGCTACTATGGAATCAAAGAAAAGAGCGGTTCTGGGGAGATGATATTATGGTTTTTGATCCAGAGGAGTACGACTCATGGTACGATAGGCATCATGACCTTTATCTGGCTGAACTGGAAGCGATAAAGCGGTTTTCCTCAATGTATTCCTCACCTAAACTTGAAATAGGTGTTGGAACAGGAAGATTTGCCGGGGCTCTCAATATTGAGTATGGGATTGATCCTGATGTAAATATGCTTGAATTTGCAAAAAAAAGAGGTGTAAAGGCAATTGTAGGTAAAGGTGAAAAAATACCATTCCCTGACGGTTTTTTTGCTATGGTGCTGATCTCCACCACACTCCCATTTTTTGATGATCCAGCCATGGTAATTGATGAAGTTTATCGTGTTCTGAGGCATGATGGTGGATTGATACTGGCTTTCATACCTGGGGGAAGCCCATATGGGAGAAAGTATGAATCCCTGGCAAAGAATGGAGATAAGCGATTTGAAGGTGCTCACTTTTACAGATATAATGAGGTTAAAGCTCTTATAAGAGGTAAGTTTGAAATCGCAGGTATAGTCTCCACATTGATAGGGGATCCTCCAAGAACTGATATTGTGGAGGGTTATGTAGAGGATGCAAGTTTTGTAGTATTAAACTGCAGAAAAATTCAAAGAGATTGATATATCTTTTTAGCCAGGAGGGCATCATCTTCAAGGTTTGGACTCTCAGATATTGCAACCCCTTTTATATTGTAATCTTTCCATGCTCTTAGCATAGCCTCGTAATTCATATCTGAGTCTCTAAGGTGAAGATGTCTTCTCTCTCCTTTCTCCCCGTATTCTATCCCTGAGAAATGTATGTGCATGTTATCCAGAGCTTCTCTTCCAAGATGCTTTTCAATGTATTCAAGAATTGAGCTGAATTCATCGTAGGTGTTGAATCCACCTGCGGATCTTGCATGTAGGTGTGCAAAGTCTACGCAGGGCATGACCATATCTATTTCCTCGCTCAATTTAACGATCTCTTCAAGGGTTCCAAACTGGCTCAATTTGCCCATGGTTTCTGGTCTTACCCATATTTTAATGCCCTCCTCTTTAAGATTGTGCACAATTTTGCTTATATTTTCTTTTACTCTCTCGTATACTTTTTCCTTTGAAACTTTTCCGTAGTAGGCCGCATGAAAAACTATTGAGTATCCACCTGCGGCCCATGTTACCTTTGCGGTGTCATATATCCTTTTAATGCTTGCTTCTACTTTCTCCTTTTCAGAAGAGTTTAGATTTATGTAGTATGGTGCATGGGCTGTAATGGTAACATCAAGACTTTTGCTCACCTTTCTAACCTCATATGCTCTGTGCATAGACATTCTTACGCCATGTACAAATTCAAGTTCCATGGCATCAAGTCCAAGGGAGTTAATAGTTTTTATACCTCCCACTGCTGTTCTTTCCACCGATTTATGCGGTATCCCTGCGGTCCCGAATCTAAGTCTATCCATACCCCTTAATGTGCTTTCAATTAAATATTTGTGCTATTCTTACGCCAGGTATATTTCCACATGTGAAATAGTTTCTGCTCTCTGTATCCACGTGTATCTTCCGAAAGTTTTTAATTTCCGTACTCATGGAGGCAGTTAGGTGATAGAATGCTAACAGACAAACTTTACTCCGAAATGGAACTGCTCTCACGACATATTAAGGTGCTTGAAATTGTAAAAGAAAAGCAACCCATTGGAATAGTCAGAATCTCGCAGGAGCTGGGGCTTGGAGAACATGAAGTTAGGCATTCATTGCGCATTCTTGAGAATGAGGGCTTCATAAAATCCACTCCAAATGGTGCGGTGATAAGAGGTAATATAAAAGATGGGCTTCTCAATGCAGTGGAGGTTCTGGATGAAGTATCACAGACCATTAGAATAATAAAAAGAGAGATACTCAAACTGGTAGTGTAGCTATATGGTCTCCTTTGACATCGTGGGAGATATTGCAATAATAAAATTTCGTGAGGATATAGATCTCAATGAAATCGCAGATTATATCCTAAAAAAACATAAGAATATCAAAAATGTTGCAGTGGATTACGGGGTGACTGGTAAAACGCGCGTAAGAAATTTAGAGCTTATAAGGGGAGAAAGAACAGAGACTATACACAGGGAGTATGGAGTGAGGATAAAGGTTGATATTTCAAAGGTTTATTTTTCTCCGAGGCTCGCTACTGAGAGATGGAAGGTCGTCAGCAGCGTAAATGATGGGGAGGTAATTTATGATATGTTTGCTGGTTGTGGTCCTTTCAGTGTGCTTATAGCAAAGTACAGAAATGTGAGGATCTATGCAGGTGATATAAATCCCTATGCAATTGAGTATCTAAAAGAGAACATAAGACTAAACAAGGTAGGGAATATCTATCCTCTACTCGGAGACGCAAAGGAAATATACCGCAAAATTCCAGAGAAGGTGGATAGGGTAATAATGAATTTGCCCCACAGCGCCTCTGAATTTATTCCTTACGCCATTGAAACTCTGAAAAAAAGAGGAGTTATCCATTACTATGAGATCCTTCCGAAAGATGAGGTACACAATAAAAATTTTGATGAATATGATCTCAAGATCCTTGAGTATCACAGGGTACATGAGTATTCCCCTGCAAAGACCCTTTTCAGCTTCCTTCTGCAGAAGATATGAGATCACTTTAATCTTAGTGCATCCAGATTTTTTAAAGCGATGGTTTCCATACCGTATCTCTTGTGTAGTCCTATTGCAAGATCAATGCATTTTCCCTCTTCGCCATGGCATGTGATTATTCTCTCAGGCTTTGGATTCATTGAGCCTATGAACTGTATCAACTGTCTTCTATCAGAATGCCCTGAGAAACCATCAATAGTTTCAACATCCATCTCAATTTTTATGTGTATTGGTTGTCCCCTTTCCATCATGGTTATCTCGCTAAGCCCGTTCTGTATCCGTCTACCAAGCGTTCTCTCTGCCTGATATCCTACAAACACCAGGGTGTTGCGTGAATCATCGGCCCAGTGCTTGAAATATTCAAGAACAGGACCTCCGTTCATCATACCAGAGGTGGAAAGAACTATTACTGGATCAGATGAATTAATAACATTTTCTCTGCGCTCTCCCGACTCAACTCTGTGGAATACATCTGATAGGAAGGGGTTTTCCTTCTTTTTGAATATAAGTTCCCGCAAATCCTTGTTGAGATACTCTGGGTAGGCAGCGTGTATGGTGGTGGCTTCCCAGATCATGCCATCAAGATATATTGGAGTTTCGGGTATAACCCCAGCTCGCATATAACTTTCAAGTACAAGCATTACCTCCTGGCTTCTACCCACTGCGAATACTGGTATAAGTACCTTACCACCACGCTCTATGGTTCTCAGTACCACATCCTTTAGCCTTTCCGCAGCATCTTTTCGTGGGGGTTGAAAATCCTCACGACCGCCATAGGTGCTTTCCATTATCACGGTTTCCACTCTAGGGAACCTGTTATGTGCAGGGTTGAATAGCCATGAACGCTCAAATTTTATATCTCCAGTGATTACAACATTGTAGAATCCTTCACCAATATGGAAATGCGCAATC
>JALSPD010000176.1 GCA_026986135.1 DHVE2 group archaeon | reverse complement strand
ATGGTCCATTTTCACTAAGTTCATCCCCCGAACCATCACGGTTGATATTTGGAGGATACAACATAATTGATATGCATGTGCATGATGTGAACAATGATGGGATGGACGATGTACTGGTACTTGATGCCGGAGAGAGACATGATAGCGACGGAGGTTATACTCCCTACATTCTATACCAGAGAGATGGATACTTAAAAGGGATCTCAGATGAATCCTTATATGGGGGAATTGATCCCACCTCTGTAGCTCTGGGTGATATCAACGGGGACTCTCTTAATGATATAATCATCGCAGATTCAACAGACAATGCAACCAGAGTATATTTGAACAGAGGAGATGGATTTTATCTAAATGCCACTGTACGATACAACATAAGTGGATACCCCAATGAAGTTGCCTCAGGGAACTTTGATAATGATGGAAAGGACGATATAGTGGTTTCAAGAATGTCGGGCAAGAATATATCCATGCTTCTCTCATCATCTGGAAACTGGATAAATCTTACCACAGAATTCTATGCACCCTGGAAACTCGGGGTTGGCGATATTGATGGGGATGGACTGGATGACATTTTCGTTATATCTATCAACAATACAAAACTTGATATTTTCCTCTCAACCTCTGGCTACCATAACGGAGAGATCTGGTCAAAAAACATATCCCTAACCAACACACCTGTTGATCTGGCTCCATTAAATCACCTGGGCAACTCCAAGGGACTGGCTGTTTTGATGAACAATACTCTGGAAATATACAATTACACAAGCGCAGGTACATTTGAGAAAATACAGGAAATAAACATAGATTCTAACTACATAGCCGAGTCACTCTCCATCGGAGATTTCAACGGAGATGGCCGCGAAGATCTCGCTGTGGCTGTGAATCCCAATACATCTGCGGTTAACTCAGGCGCTGTAGGAGTTTTCATCCAGGATGGAGGATTGTTCCCGTCAACGCCCGATTATGTCTTTGACGTAGGTGCAATGATCTCAAAGATGGCCTGCGGGGATTTTAATGATGATTCCTTTTCAGATATTTCCATCACCACCACTTTTAACCTGATTATATTAGGGTACTTTAACGGCTCTGGATTCACAGAAGACTACCTCGCAGGAAATGTTGTGCCCGATGCCATTGCAAGCGGGGACATAAATGGTGATGGTAAGGATGATATGGTGACCATCTCCCGTGGTCCAGTGTTTGATTATCCACCCATGGAGATTAAGATGGTTGATATTTACTATCAGAAGGATTATCCTCCGATAGCCAATATAAGTGGACCTGGAAAAGTTTATGAAGGAAGCTATGTGAATCTAACCGCTGAAAATTCAACCGATTCTTTATCCGATATCAACACCCTGAATTACACATGGTACCTCAAAAATGGCACAGGATGGGACATGCTTGGATATGGAATCAACATATCCTATTTTGCAGCAAGGGAAGGAAATTACACATTTCTATTGAAGGTCACGGATAAAGAAGGTCTTAGTGGATACGCCCTGAAGAATGTTACTGTGCTTGACTCAGTACCTCAGGTGGATTTCACCCCAGGCACGGGAACAGAAGGAATAAAGATAGAGTTTCATGCTCTGATCCATGCCTACGATGGTGTCTCTGAGATATACTGGGATATGAACTCTGATGGGATATGGGATTACAAAAACCTCACCTCAGTTAACTACACATATGCACAGCAGGGAGAATACCATGTGAATCTAACCGTGATTGATGGGGATGGTAGTGTTGGCTATGCCAATAAAACGGTAATAATAAACGATACAGCACCAACCTGCAACTTTACCTACTCACCCAGCGCAATATATGAGGGAAAGCCAGTACATTTCGTAGCATATTGGAACTCATATGATCCCGTAATAAACTGGACCTGGGATTTTGGAACAGCAATATCATATGGCAAGGAGGTTAATTACAGTTTTCCTTCACAGGGAAATTATGTTGTTGAACTAAAAGTGAGAGACAGTGATGGATCGGTGAGCACGAGCAACAAAACGATTATTGTTATGGATACACAGCCTGAGATAAATTTCACATACTCAGGAATATATGAAGGGGAGGAATTCAGCTTTTACGCACATGTAAATTCGTATGATTCCATATCCAGCTACTTCTGGGATTTTGGAGATGGAAGCCATGCATATGTGGAGAATCCTGTGCACATATTCTCCCAGAATGGCACATATCTTGTGACCCTATACGTTAACGATTCTGACGGTTCAAATGTCAGCTACTCAATGCTTGTAGAGGTACAGGATAGAGATCCCACTGTTTCTTTTAATTATACACATGCAATAGAGGGTAAAGTCACGCATTTCACTGCAAACGTAGACTCCTATGATGGCATAGTGTCAATACACTGGGACTTTGGAGATGGAAGCAGCTCCAATGAATTAAATCCAAATCACACATACCAGGAGAACGGAACATACAGGGTTACCGTTACTGTGAGAGAAAAGGATGGTGATGAGGCATCAAGCACTGAAATGATAGTGGTGGAGGATACATCCCCTGATGTAGTTCTTACCGCTAACACAACTGTTATACTTGAAGATTCCACAGTTAAACTGAGTGCTAACGGAACCACCGCTTACGATGGTATAAAGCAGTATCTCTGGGACTTTGATTATCATCCCAATCGCTTCTCTGCAGATCTCATCACAACCGCTCCTGTGGCAATTACAACATATCCTGAGAAAGGAGTATATACTGTGGCATTGATGGTTGTGGATGGGGATGGAAGTGCCTCCTACGGATACATACAGATAACCGTTGAAAATGTTGAACCTGTTGCCAATTTCACCTACACGATGGAGGGCAATACGGTAATTGTAAATGCATCCGCATCATATGATACGCCCTCCGATAGGGAACATCTTGATTATATCTGGGATTTCGGAGATGGATCTCCTATAATGCATGGACCAGTGGTTAAACATATCTACAAGAAACCAGGTACATACACAATAACCCTCACCGTTCGTGACAACGATGGAGCTGTTAGCAAAATGACACGAAGTGTCAAAATAACAGAGATTGCTGCAGGGGGATCATCAAAAACTCCATGGTACATACTCCTTTTCCTGATTCCTATTGTGGGTGGCGCCCTGGCTTTGCTGCTATACATCAAAGGAAAGAAAACGGTTATTGACGATGTTTATCTCATTTCCGATTCTGGCATACTGATACACCACGCAACACGCCGGCTTAAACCAGAGATGGATGAGGATATCCTCTCAAGCATGCTCATAGCGATTCAGGAATTTGTTCAGGATGCATTTAAGAGCGAGGATGCCACGCTTAAAAGCATGGATTTCGGAAACAAGAAGATTCAGATTCACCGCGGAAAGCATCTCTTCCTTGCGGTGGTGAGCAGCAGCAACATACCAAAGAAAATGGAATCAAAGATAAGGGAAATCCTCAACGAAATAGAGGAGAAATACGGAAAGATACTTGAGCACTGGGATGGCGATGTAAGCGCGTTCCGCGGAGTAGGAGATATTTTGAAGAAGATATGGGAGTGATTCACCCGTCAGATTCTCCCATCAATTTTTTGAAATGCTCATATATGTCCCAAAAGATTATTATACTACTATTTTGTGATGACACTGTGATGCCACTATGTTCGGATCAATAGCAAAGGCGGTGAGGGAGCACTCAAAGATTGTTATTTCTATAATTCTCATCCTAACTCTGCTTTTCACCTATTTTGCCTCCCAGGAGGAGATGAGCAACGATTACTCAGAGTTCATGCCAGATAACGATGTAGCTCAGGCCTACAAGGAGATAATGGGCAACTACTATTCCTCTGAGATGGTAAGCATAATTGCCAGGTACAATGGTGAAGATGCTCTCTCCAGAGAGGCGCTGATTCAGGAGCTCCAGCTCAAGAAGAGGTTAATTGAAGATGGCGAAATCTCGTCATTTTTTAAGGATTCCGAGCATCCATCAAAGAACATACTCACAGTGGCTGATATCGTGGTTGCCATGGACATTGTATCAAAGAGCACCATTGGAATGATGAACGCCACAGTTTACCTCCTGCTACCGCTCAAATTGCTAAATGGAACCGTGAATGAAATCAATAGAAGTGTTGCCGGTTATATTGCAAACTATGAGATTGACCCGGAAAGCAATGAAACTTCCAGGTATCTCAACAGGTCGTATTATCTCATCAAGCTATTTCTCGCCGCAGAGAACATCGTTGAGATTCCCCATCTCCCGGGCACCCTGCCGAATATGAGCGTTGATGAGGAGATAAGCTACCTGAAAAACATGAGTGATGGAGAGATAAAGAACATTGTTATGTATGGCACAGCATACTCACCTGCAGTGATGAAGAACATCAAATATAAATTCAATCGCTCGGCAGGGCAGGTGATGAACATCTCGGAAAGTGTATCCCTTACATCAAGAGAAATTTCAAAAAATCTTGGCGTTTCTCTCAATACAACACCGGTATCCAGCAATGATACCCTTAGCGAGACATTTACAGACGCTAAAAATGAATTTGAATCGTTAGAGCAGCATTTTAACAAGCTTTACAATTTTACCCAAACTGCCCTTTCCATGGCAAATAGCAACGCTTCCAGTTTCTTTGCAGGTATTCTTCGGACCCTGATCTCAAAGGATTTGAATACCACCACAGGAACAGCGGAGGCCACAATAATTATAGTGGCTCTTAACGGCACTGCCGGCTCAGAGGATCCAAAAGGGATTATGAATGCACATGAAAAAATAAGGAGCATTGCAGAATCATTTAACGGCAATGGCGAGTACATGGTTATAAGTGGCCGTCTTGTTGGAGATGAGATGCAGGGAAGCGTGGATGAGATTTTCAACATAATCCTGCCCCTTGCTTTTGTAATTGTGGTTGTCATTCTCCTCGCAATATTTCGCAGCATTATTGATACCCTTCTGGGACTCCTGGGCCTCTTCATGGCGATAATCTGGGCGTATGGAATAGGTGCCATGATGGGTTTGGGATTCAACATTGTTACCACCACGGTGGCGATTCTCATCGTTGGTTTAGGTATTGACTATGCAATTCACACAATAACCCGCTACAGAGAGGAACTCAACACAGGCAAGTCGGTGAGAGATGCTGTTGAGAGCATGGAACTCCATCTGGGATTACCCCTGATTCTGGCCACAGCCACCACCATGCTCTCCTTTCTATCCAATCTCTCATCACCTGTCCCAGCACTAAGGTCATATGGCATTATGAACGCTTTGGGAATTCTCTCGGCACTCATAATTTTCATAACATTCATACCCGCCCTGAAAATTCTGATTGATGAAAAACGGGTTAAGGAAGGTAAATCCCTCAAAACTGAAAAAAAGAATGAGAAAAAGAGCTTCGTTTCCGCGGGAGCAAAAATGGCAACCAGGCATCCAAAGAAGGTAATCACAGTGGTTATTGCAATATCCATACTATCCCTTTACGGTGCTGCCAATCTTGGCACCAACTTCAGCGCTGTGGATTTTCTGCCCGAGGACTCTGATTCGTATCGGATGATCACCTACCTCATGGACAATTTTCAGGCGGGAGGAATGAGCGCGGGCTACATTCTTGTTAAGGGCAATATTACTTCGCCTCTGCTTCTCAAGGCAATTGATGCCACAGTTAAGAACATGGCTGATGACAGGTACATATCGCCCATTGGCGGAGAGAATGTGGTGTATCTCATCAGAAGCACAGTGGCAAGTGATGCCAATTTCTCAGCACTGGTTTCATCCCTTGACACGGATGGAGACGGGCTTCCCGACTCAGATATAAAGGAGGTGTACGATTACCTGTATAAGCATGTGAGTGGTGCAGTTTATGTTCTTGACAGGGAAGGGGATGAGTATATAAGTACGCTCATATCATTCAAGACAAGCTCCACATCAAATGAGGAGCATCGCGTGCTCTACGATGAACTTAAAGAGGATGTATTACCCCTTGAAGAAGACGGATTTGTCGCGGTTATAACGGGTGATGCAGTGATGACATACACCATCACCTCCTCCCTGCAGAGCAGCCAGTGGAACTCTCTTCTGCTTACCATTGTGGTAACCCTTCTCATTCTTGTGGCAGTGTTTGTGTACCTAAAAAAATCGGTGATGCTTGGAATACTCACCACGCTCCCGGTGATCATTGCCCTCATATGGACCATGGGTCTGATGTTCGTGGCTGGTATTGATTTCAATGTCATGACCGTCACAATCACCTCGCTTACAATTGGGCTGGGAATAACCTATTCCATCCACCTCTCTGACCGCTTCATAGATGAGATTGAAACCGGCGATGTAGAGGAGGCAATAGAGAAAACGGTAGAAGGTACGGGTGGCGCAATAATGGGTGCTGCAGCAACCACCATTGGCGGATTCGGAGTTCTGCTTCTATCTTCAATGCCACCCATGAAGGACTTTGGATTG
>JALSPD010000175.1 GCA_026986135.1 DHVE2 group archaeon | reverse complement strand
TGCTACTGCCCGAGAAATTGCGGGGAGGATGTACGATATAATGGACGCCATAGGTCTTGAGAAAGACCAGGCAAAAAAACTTGCACTGGAAGGCTATGATCTCCAGAAAATTGCAAAGGCTAAGAAAGAGGATATCTCCAGGATACTTGGCATTCCTGAAAAGGATGCCTTTAATATAATATTCAGGGCTGCTCTCAAAACAGGGGTTAAGAAAGCAGAGGTTAAGGTAAAAAAAGAAGAAATAAATCATACAGGTATAATCTCCCAGGAAGGTTTTGTAAACGGCTTTGGCGGATTTAAAATACGGGAGGAAGAGAAAAAAACCTTCAAATTATTGCCATTTCTGATAATTTTGCTTTTAGGAGTGTCTATAGTGTATGGTGTGTTCTACTTCCAAGCTCCATCTTTCAGAATTGACGGTAGTTTTGAGGAGTGGAAATCTGTAGGTGGTTATACGTTGGAGAATACCACCTATAAGTACAAATATATCTCTGGCTCTCTTTTCTTCTACATTCATGAGAATGGTATGTTCAATCTTCCGGAGGGGTACTATGTTCTGATAGATAATGGTGAGTCCAGAGGATACCTTGCTGATGGACTAAAAGCCACCTATGTGGCGGAGTTTTATGGGTGGAATGGTACATTGAAAGGTGCTAGACTGTGGAAATATTCCAATGGAGATTACCTGTGGAATTTTACCCCTGCAACAGGTATGGTATACGCCAACAATCGTGGAGATGTAGAATTTTTGCTTAATCACATCTCCCCTGATGCCAAAGTGATGTTCTTAAAAAAATCAAATGGGGAAATACGCTCTCCACAGTTGTATGTGGATGAACCCACAGCCCAGGTTAGAATTAGAACGATGCATGATGTGATTAAAGATGGTGAATACGCGCTGGAAATAAGCATAGAATCGCCTCTTGAGTTTACCCTAGAGAAGATGACTATCTACTCAAAGGGTGCATACATTAAAAATGCAACTTTAAATACGAAGAATGCGGCGTATGTTGCTCAGGGAACAAATGAATATGTTGAGTTCAAAATAAATAAGAAAATAAAAAATGATGTTTTTCTATTCGCCGCTAATTACTCTGGGGCTCCAGGTACAGCAATCAGTTTCAAAGTGGTTTTAGAGTCAAGGGATGTTAAATTTGGATATGTTTATGAGACATCAAAGGTGTATCTTTACTCACCCCCCTCCGGTATAATTATTGATGGTGCTTTTGGTGACTGGAAGGACAGAATGATGGACTCTGTTCTGGACGTAAAAGACGCAAATATAGACCTTGTAAATTACTCTTACACTCCAAACCTTGAGAAGGTGTATTTTGAGGTGCGCGGCGAGTTTATGGGTGGGGATGATGTTCCCATAGTTAGAAAGTGGATGCCTAAAGATAGCGATAGGGATGGTGTGCCCGATAAATACGATCCATACCCCCATGATTTCAATAATGATGGTGTGCCAGATAAAGATTCAAATGGTGATGTTGATGGGGATGGCTATATAGACTATCCAGCTGGCAATGATACATGGCTGAACACCACAATACCATACGATTTTCCATCACCCTATGCGGGAAAGCATGTGAGTGTATACATAGGGCCCCCTCCACCTGTAAAGCCTAAGAATGGCAACGATACCGCGGAGATATATTTCGGCGGGAATTCAGCAGGAGCACATCTTTCCTGGGTTCCCTTCCCTGTGGAATACAAGATTACAATATCAGGGAGATGTGGAATATATGTGGCGAAGATGTACAAGTTCAAGTCAGGGAACTGGATTTATGTTGGGAGAATAAAAAGTATTGCTTCTGGTTATCATGCGATGGAGCTATCAACTGGGCTGAGCATAGAGAAGGGCAAAGTGTGGATAACTATTTTCAACTGGGAAAGAGACTACGACTCATCAAATATGGCCTTAAGAACCACAAGAGCAACATATGGAAATACCTTCCATCTTCACGCGGATAATAATGGCAAACCAAGTAATATGGACTGGATTCAGGGAAGCAACGATCAAACTCTTAGATTGATTACCGAATGGGGTACTTCCAATAAATGGTATAAGGATTATGCAGAGTGGTATTACCAGTACAATCTGGCAGGTGATCTTATCATCTCCTCCGCTGTAGTGACTCTCCAGGTAAATGGAAAAGACGACAATAACGGCCAGGATTTTCTGAACATTTCTGTTTATGCATATACCCAGGATAATAATAAAAAATTAATCGCATATACTAACAAATCTCTTCAAAATGATATAAATCAGGGGACTAATGTATTACAGCTTGATATTGTTGGGGATGGCACGGCACCTAAAGGGTCTGTTTTTCTTCTGAACTTCACGTTTATCTCTGATCTGTGGGGTTCTGGAGAAGATTATATAGACATAAAGTACAACGGATCAGATGTTACTTCAGATGATACTTTCCTTTCAATAATTTCAAAGACCGGAATTACCGTGGACGAGATATACACCGAAAACAATACTCAAGAGACGGAATACTTTGCAAAGGGTGATACAGTGCATGTTTTTGCCAATGTTACGGATCCTCTGGGATCTTCTCATATTGATGGAGCAACCTTGGATGTTAAAGATCCCCTGGGAAGCACACTAATTTCAGGATCTACTATGAGTGTGGTAGATGAAGGCGAAGGCTACAAATTGTTTGAGTTTTCATTTTCACTTGATGGTGTGAATTATGGATCTGGTACCTATGCATTTACAGGCGTATATCCAATATCGGTTACAGCAAAAGATAAAGAGGGAAATACTGCAACCAACTCTAGCGAGTACTATGTTGACAGCCATGTGGATATAATGTGGAACAGGTATCTTTTCGTACCCACTGGAGATTACAAAGCATGGTTTTTAGAAATAATAAAAAATCAGGGAGATGGCGATGAGATTGTGAACTTTGAGATGGCAGAGGGGCATACTCCTAACTATGATACAATCATATATCTTGATTCAGATGGAAATAAGATTCCATCCTCAAGCGATCCAGTATTGGCGAGGTACACCCCTGGTAGTGGTTGGACGTATGTGAACTCTGACTATGATTTTGATGGCGATGGAAATCCCGACATTGTTGTTAATGAGGGCTCTTCAAAAAGAATAGTTATACAGGAGAATCTTAGCCTTGCAAATGTGGGTGATAAAGAATCTTTCACCATCATAGCCAATTCCTCTACCGGCCATTTTGCTGGGGCAACTCAGCCGGAGGATAGGGTTACGGACACCTCTGAAGCACGAACTTATGAAATAAAAACTCTTTATCTTTTGGGTGACGGTTCTACTACCAATAATCTCCTTAATACAACATCACCTTCTGGCACCTCTGATGTGTATGTAAATGTGAATGGTGCTACAGCAACGTGGAGTATGAACACTCCTTTTGCGAATGATCTCGTTCTTGCTACGGATATATACGTTAAAATATATGTGGAAAATACAAAATTCAGATCCACCTCTGGAAACATAACCCTTTATCTTGATGATGGTACCTTAGTAGGCTATTCTGATTTTACCATCGGTGGTTCATGGAGCAGTCAGTGGTATACACTTGCAATATCTCCTAAATTATCTAAGATACCCCGAGGAAGCTATCTTAAGATGAACTTTACTTCTCCAGGTAATGTGAATGTGCATTTCAACTCCACTGACTATCCTTCAAGAATAGAGATAAACACAACCTCCTACATATGGACTGGAATGGCGGATACCTACAATTACTCAACAGATGAGGAGCAATCTGAATTCAGAGCTGGAGAAACTGTAGTTGTGAGAACATATGTTAAGGATCCGTTCGGTGCCTATGACATAGCGAAGGTATACATGAATGTCACTGATCCCAAAGGAAATACAATATCTAAATACATGGAACTTGAAGATGACTATGGCTGGATTCAGAAGTACATGGCTTATTATACAATTCCCACCGATGGGTATGTAGGCATATACACTGCAAAAATAACTGCCATTGAAACAAATGGGGTTAAGAACAGTACTACGGTGACATTTAAAGTGGCATGCAATATATCCATCTCTCCTCACGATAATGAATCTTATGGTACAGACGTATGGTATAACCACACAATCTGGAACAATGGAAGCGGTGTTGATATAGTAACGGTTCTTGTGAGTTCCAATGCCAGTGTGAATATTACCCTGTATCTATGGGATGGATCATCCTGGAAAACTGTGGCTTATAGCAATACAGGCACAGGATGGGATTGGGTGGATTCAAATTACGATGTTGATGGTGATGGAAACCCTGATTTTACAATTAACCGGGGAGAGAGCATAAAAATTGCGGTTGAAGTAAAGGCTGATACAAATGTAAAGACTACTATGGAAATAAACGATTCTCTTCTTGGCGACTGTTATGATTCTGCCGTGGATACCACAACGGTACCTGAGTTGAACACAGTAATGATACTGCCGATATTGCTTGTGATTCTCATAGGCATGCTCTTTAAAAACGAACGGGAAAGGCATAAATATTAGGGGATATAAGTGGTGTATGGATGACATCCATCACAAAGAACCTTGCGGATACTGCATACAGGGCATATGAAACGAAGCTGCTAAAGGAGATAAAAAAGGGAAAGATTCCGCAACATGTTGGCATCATCATGGATGGAAACAGGAGATTTGCAAGGGAGTTAGAGATGGATTCAATTCTTGGTCATGAAGAGGGACGAAAGAAGTTAGAGGAGGTGCTTGAATGGTGCAGGGAAGTCGGCATAAAGGTGGTAACTGTTTACGCATTTTCCACGGAGAACTTTTTGAGATCGCGAGATGAAGTTGAGCATTTAATGCGTCTTTTTGTTGATTCCCTCAAAAGGGCTGCGGATGATGAACGTACGCATAGGTATGGAATGCGAATTAGAGTTATTGGCCAGCTTCAACTGCTCCCTGAGGAGGTACGGGAAGCTATACGATATGCGGAGGAAAAAACGAGAAAAAATGACCGGTTTATTTTGAATGTTGCTATTGCGTATGGTGGTAGAGAAGAGATCGTAGATGCCATAAGGAAGATTGCAAGAGATGTCGTAGAAGGAAAGTTAAAAATAGAGGATATAGACGAGGATACTGTCAGCAGCTATCTATACACAGGTGATATTCCTGATCCAGATCTTATTTTCAGGACCTCAGGAGAGGAACGAATTAGCAATTTTCTTTTATGGCAGAGTGCCTATTCTGAATTTTATTTTGCTGATGTATACTGGCCCACTCTGCGAAAGATTGATTTCCTTAGGGCCATACGTTCCTATCAGCTAAGACACAGGAGATTTGGAAGATAGAGAAAAAATTAAATCGGTAATGCCATTAACGTCCATGCAGGAGGAAGTTCTTAAGAAGGTAAAGGAAAAAGGGGTAAAGTACATACATCTTCAGTTCATGGATATTCTGGGGCAGGTAAAGAGTGTGATGATACCCTCTGATATTCTGGAGAAGGCCCTTAGCGAAGGGATTGTTTTTGATGGATCAAGTATCGTGGGATACGCAACTATTGATGAAAGCGATATGAGGGCAATCCCTGATCCAGTAACATTCCAGATACTTCCTGATGATACCAAAAGCGCCACGATGATATGTGATACATACACAACAAATGGACGCAGATTTGAAGGTGATCCAAGATACATACTGCAGAGGATACTTGAAAAAGCTGAAAAATTAGGTTATCGCTTTTGCACAGGACCTGAATTTGAGTTTTTCCTCCTGAAGATGCGCGACGGGAAACCGGTTCTTGAACCTAATGATTATGCTGGGTATTTTGATTACGGACCCATTGATCAGGGTGAGATGGTAAGAAGTGAAATCATAGGGCTTCTAAGCGAGTTAGGATACAATCCTGAAGCGGCGCATCATGAAGTGTCTCCAGGACAACATGAGATAGATTTAAGGTATGATTATGCTCTTAAGATTGCTGATAGAATACTTACCCTGAAGGCGATGATCAAGAGGGTAGCACTCAGACATGGGCTATACGCCACATTCATGCCAAAGCCGTTTTACGGGATAAATGGTACGGGGATGCATGTTCATCAAAGCCTTATAAGTACAGATGGGGAAAGAAATATGTTTTACGATCCTGATGGCAAATGGGAACTTAGCGATGTTGCACTCCGTTACATAGCTGGATTGTTGCATCATGCTGAGGAGATGACAGCAATATTGAACTCGTGGGTAAACTCCTACAAGAGGCTTGTTCCGGGGTATGAGGCTCCCGTATATATCTCCTGGGCTAATCTTAACAGAAGTGCGCTTATTAGGGTGCCTGCTGGAAGAGGAATGAAAACCCGTGTTGAGCTGAGAAATCCAGATCCCGCGGGGAATCCATATCTGCAATTTGCGGTAATGCTTGCTGCGGGCCTTGACGGTATAATAAAGGGATTGGATCCACCAGATCCTGTGGAGCAGAACATATTCTCCATGAGTGAGGAAGAGAGAA
>JALSPD010000174.1 GCA_026986135.1 DHVE2 group archaeon | reverse complement strand
CACCATCTTCGCTTCTTTTATGGGGTCCTCTTTACCGAGAACGGTTTTCTTTAAAGTAAGGAAAATCAAATATGCGATAAACGCACCTGAAAGAGGTGAAATCACCCAGCTTGCCACGATTCTGGCAACCACATCCCAGTGAATCAGCGCCATGTTCACAACCATCACAAAACCCATAACAGCGCCCACAATTGAATGTGTAGTTGAGACAGGCAATCCAAAGTAGGTTGCGATGGTTACCCACAGGGCAGCACCAATTAGCGATGCCAGCATCCCAATCATAAGAACATTTGGGTCAAGTGCCGCTGGGCTCACTATTCCCTTTGATATTGTGTTTGTAACATGCTTTCCAACAAGAACCGCACCGAGGAATTCAAAAATACCTGCAATGATTATAGCCCGTTTGAGCGTGAGAGCGCCACTTCCAACGGATGTTCCCATAGAATTCGCGACATCGTTAGCACCAATGTTCCATGCCATATATATTGCAGCAATTATGGCCAGTATTAGTACGATCAGCGTGAGCATGGATGGGAATGCCAGAGTGGTATAATAAATTTGTTGTAACTTATCATCTCCCAACTAAAAATAACAACCTTTATCTACTAAATCCGATATTGCACCCCCGTGGAAAGCGTAGACGAGTGGATTAAAAATCAGGAGTTCAATACGACTGAAGATATTCAGGTTCCACCCAAGCTTATTGATCAGGTGATCGGTCAGGATGAAGCGGTGGAAGTCATAAAAAAAGCTGCCAGGCAGAAGAGACATGTTATCCTCATAGGTGATCCAGGTACGGGGAAGAGCATGCTTGCCCAGAGCATGGTGGATTTCCTCCCCAGAGAGGAGCTTGAGGATATCCTTGTCTACCCAAATGAGGATGATCCCAATTCACCAAAAATAAAGACGGTACCTGCAGGGCAGGGAAAGAGGATAGTAAAGCAGTATCAGGAGGAGGCGAAGAAAAGGAAGGAGGAGAGAAGGCTGAGCATGCAGATGCTGCTGGTAACCCTTATAGCCATTGGTGTGATAGGTGCCGTTTTCACCCATGACTACTCTTTTATATTCTGGCCAATTTTTCTGGCTATTTTTCTTTACGCATTTATGGGCCCAGCCATCCAGCGCGAGGAAAAGGCGATGATACCCAAGCTTCTCGTATCGCATTCGCCCAATGACAAGCCGCCCTTTGTGGATGCAACAGGCGCTCATGCCGGTGCTCTTCTCGGGGATGTTCGCCATGACCCGTTTCAGAGCGGTGGTCTTGAGACCCCGCCACATCTGAGGGTGGAGGCAGGTGCCATACACAAAGCGCACAAGGGCGTTCTCTTCATTGATGAGATAAACATGCTCAGAATTGAATCCCAGCAATCTCTTCTAACTGCCATGCAGGAGAAGAAATTTCCGATATCTGGGCAGAGCGAGCATTCTGCAGGTGCCATGGTTCACACAGAGCCTGTGCCATGTGATTTCATCCTGGTGGCCGCAGGAAATCTTGATGCCCTTCAGGGTATGCACCCCGCGCTTCGCTCTCGGATTCGTGGTTATGGGTACGAGGTGTACATGAAGAACACCATGGAGGACAACGACGAGAACAGGAAGAACCTTGTTAGATTCATAGCCCAGGAGGTTAAGAAGGACGGCAAAATCCCGCATTTCACCAAGGATGCGGTTGCTGAGATTATAAAGGAGGCGCAGAAGAGAGCAGGCAGAAAGGGCAAACTCACCCTGAGGTTGAGAGAGCTTGGAGGTCTCGTTAGAGTTGCCGGGGATATCGCGAGAGAGGAGGGGGCAGAGTATGTGACGGCCAAGCATGTTCTCAAGGCGAAGAAACTTTCAAAGCCCCTTGAGCAGCAGGTTGCAGACAGATGGATTGATATGAAGAAAGAGTACAAGACCTTCCTCAACGAGGGTTACGCGGTGGGAATGGTAAATGGCCTCGCTGTTTACTCTGCTGGAAGCGGAATGGCAGAGTATTCGGGCATCGTTTTGCCCATAATGGCTGAAGTTACACCTGCTCAGTCAAAGGATCAGGGAAGGATGATTGCCACTGGCAAGCTGGGTGAGATAGCAAAGGAAGCAGTGGAGAATGTCTCAGCGATAATAAAGAAGTACTTTGGGAAGCACATAACAAACTACGATGTGCATATACAGTTCATAGGAACATACGAGGGCGTTGAGGGAGATAGCGCGTCAATATCGGTTGCGACTGCGGTGGTTTCTGCCCTTGAGGGGATACCTGTGGACCAGAGCATCGCGATGACTGGCTCTCTGAGCATAAGAGGTCATGTGCTTCCAGTGGGCGGTGTTACGGCGAAGGTGGAGGCTGCCATAGAGGCTGGCCTCAAAAAGGTGCTTATTCCCAGGGCAAATCTTCAGGATGTAATACTTGACGAGGAGCATGAGGGTAAGATTGAGGTGATCCCTGTAAGCACGGTGTATGAAGTTCTAAAATATGCCCTCAAGGACTGTCCAGAGAAGGATGAACTGCTGAGAAAATTTGAGGCACTGGAGGGTTATGAGTGATTTATGTGCAAGGATATCGCGGTACGGTGAGTGAGAACGAGGCAAGAGATCTTGCATCTGATGGAATATTTGTGGTAAATTATCTCTGTGTTGGATGCAGAGAGCATGCAGAATATGCATACAACAAGATGAAATCTTCATTTTCAAAAGGTAAAAATATAGCAAGAAAGGAGCATCTTGAGCTTATGCTAATCCTGAGCGGAAGAAGGCAAATTAAGGAAGCAATAGCTCTGTGCGGTGTAACAGGAGCGAGAGGGATTGTCGCCATATCGGAGAAGGAAATATCTATTAAGGAAATATCTCTTGAACTTGACAGAGATGATTCCCTTATATCATACACTCCCGAGAAGGCAAGGCATCTGGGAATATCAGAAGGACGATGTGAGTATTTCTTTGAGAATTCTGCGCTTCTTGAGCTTGAAAGATAGTCCTAGATTATGGTAATGCATCATTATCAGGAATTTTTTTATAGATTGAACCCATGGACTCTTCGGTGTCTTACTTGAATGCACAGACAGGTATGAAGAAGAAGGTGTTGGTACTTGCAATGGGCATGTTCATGGTTTTTTCATCAGTGATGGTTTTTATGAATCCCAGCGATGCTAACACGGCATCAAGAAATATCAAGGCGCCCCTGAAGGTGCTCTTTGACTTCACAAAGCATGAGGACGCTGGAAACGCTGACTGGAGAATTGATGGCGCATACTCAAGCTTTGCTGATGCGTTGAGAAACGAGGGTTTTGAGGTTGATTCTCTCGGAACTGGAAGCGGGGAGATAAAATCTTCTGATCTTTCTGGCTATTCCGTGTTAGTGCTTCCAGAACCCCAGAACGAATTCACAGCAGATGAGAAAAATGCCATTCTGGATTTTGTAAACAACGGTGGAGGGCTGGTTTACATAGCGGACCACAAAAGTTCCGATCGTGACAACGACGGCTGGGACTCCTGGAGCATATGGAACGACAATCTTGATTTTGATACCACCTTTGGAATAACCCTTGAAAGCACCCAGTCGGGCAACAGCGGGAACAATGAAGTAACGGATATTGAGCAGGTGGATATTCTCACGGACAACCTTACATCCTTCGGCTCCTGGCTTGGAACGACTATGAGTGTAAGTGGAGATGCAAAGGCTGCGGCATATCAGACAATAAGCGGAAATCGTCTGCCTGTGCTGGCATACGCTACATATGGCAATGGAAGGGTTGTTGTTCATTGCGATTCATCCACATTTGACGATGGCACACCAGATTCAGACAACAGCGGAGATAGCTTGAGCAACAACTGGGATGACTACGACGATGCCACCCTTGCTGTGAACCTTGTGAAATGGGCTGCAAATTACTCATCCGGTGGAGGAGAGGGGGCTCAAGAGCTCACGTCGCATACAGGTAAGGGTCCTTATGTGTCCTATGGAAATGGGAATTATCTCCTTGCATTTTACAACGGGAAGTATGTCAATGCAACCATTGTACACTCTTCCGATGGCACGGCAACGCAGGAGTTCAATGTTTTCAATTATGGAAGTGGATTGAGAAGTGTTTACAATCCTGATGGAGATAACTTCACTGTAGCCGCTTATGATTACTCGCTTCCAAATTTCCATAAGGTCATAATGAGATTTGTAAACCATGATACCACCCTGGGCAAATTCTACACGGTCAGCAATGATGCAAACACAAGCATGGATGTTGCCTATGGGCATGGGAAAATCTTAATCGTATGGGTAAATCTCAGCAGAGAGCAGATTAAGGGTTCGTTTTACGATACACAGAGCGCAGTTCTCGGCTCTGAATTCACCATCGCCACTGGTGGTGCTAAAAAGTACAATGTTGCCGTCGGCTACGATTCTCTAACGGATAAATTCCTCGTGGTTTGGACCGAGAATTACGATGTGAGGGGTGTGTTTGTGAGTCCAGATGGAAGCATCGCAAACTCTGTGAATTTCCCATCCACACCAGATTTAAGAGAATCAATGCTTTCAGCAGCTGGTGGTGATGGCAGGTTCTTCGTTTCCTACAGAAACGGGTCATTTTCATCGGCCAAGGGAATTTACCTCTATGTGGTGGATGGAAATGGCAATGTTGAATCAAAGGTGGTGAACGATAATCCCGCCGAATACTGCGGTGCAGGTGATGTAAGATGGGTGGGCGATGAGTTCATGCTCACCTTCGCAGATACAAGAAATGGAAATCAGGATGTGTTTGTGAGATTCTTTGACTCCTCGGGAAATCCCATTGGGGATGAGATAGTGGTGAAGAACTCTCAGAACAGCGAGGAAACGCCCACCGGCTACAAGGGGAATTCCACAATGCTCATTGCATGGTACGATTACACCTCCAAGTATGTTGGAAGCAAGTACTATCCACCATCAACGGTGCCTGAGATAACTGCAATTCTCCCAATTCTTATCCTTGTGATTGCTTTTCTCGTTGGAAGAAGAAAATCAAAAATTTTTTAATTTTTTTCACATCCACCCGAATTCAGGTATGCTTTCGGATAACTCAGAAAGACGCAGGTTGTGCACAGATATGCCGATGTGGCCATTGCTTCCCTGAGGCCAGTATATCTCTGCCTGAACCGTTATCTCGGTTATTATGTAATCCTCAGGATTCTCGGACATTCCAAGGGAATACTTTGAATTCACATCCTCAATTGCCCTGGTGAAGTTCCAGGTGTTCACAAGGAATCCAAAGTATCTCCAGCCACTCCATGTGCTCCCCGTTGCAATGCTGGAACCATCATCAAGGTATCCGTACTGGCATCCTGACCCAAAATAGGTGACTATCATCGGGATACCTGTGCCATCATCCCAGCCGATCCACTCACTGAATGACTGCTCACCACGCACATCGTAGGCATTAACTATGAACCACACACTCCTTCCTGATTTTGTATCCTTGAAGAGAAGGATCACATTGGAATACGCAACTGCACCCCCTTCAACCCATACCTTGGGTACCTGAAGGTCCAGGGAGATGCGCATTATGGATGTATCCGAGCCCCACACTCTCTCGTTATCCGAATCGGACCACCAGTAAGCCATCTGCGCATTTGCAAGGTTGCTTGCAGGGTGCTCGCTTGCGGAGTAGGTGTGAAGCTGCAATCCCGCGTAATTCTGGTACATCTGCACCGCAGTTGAGCCGTACCATGAATTGTTAATACCTCTCTGGTAGTTTTGCTTTGGATCTGGCACATGCAACCCTGAAAAATCTCCAACATCCCATGTTATCGCCTGTGATGTGGCGTCATCTCCAACACCAAAGGTTACCATCATCGTTTTGTGATAGGGGATTGTTGTAGGATTTGAGATTGCTCTACCCTCTATGCTTTCTACGCTCTCCTGCTGGTATATCACCCTCTCGCCGTATCTTGATTCTCCCCCTTTACTCTGAAGTTTTTCCAGTCCCATACCCATCCCAAGAAATAGGGTCAGGATAAGGATAACGGCTGCAATCTTCTCCTTCATACTTGGGGGGAAAATTGGGGTGTATATTGATTTTTCCATCACACATTATCCCGATAAACCCTTGCAATCTCCCTTCTGAACCTCTCTATGCTCCCCTGCTCAATTTCCTCGCGGATACGCTTCATGAACTCAATCATAAAACACACATTGTGAAGGGAAAGAAGATGCATGCCGAGAATCTCCTTCTCCCGCAGGAGATGATGCAAATAAGCCCTTGTGAAATTCTCGCATGTGTAGCAGGAGCAGTTCTCGTCAAGAGGCCGCATATCTTTGCGGTATTCTGATTTTCTTAAGTTCAGCATTCCTACCGATGTTATGGCGGTTCCATGCCTCCCGTTTCTCGTGGGAAATACGGAATCAAATATGTCCACGCCCCGCATCACCGCCTCTATGATCTCCAGTGGTGAGCCAACCCCCATCAGATACCTTGGTTTATCTCGGGGAAGTATATCTGTGACAATCTCCACCATCCTGTGCATAACCTCCTTGGGTTCGCCGATGCTGAGCCCTCCAATCCCATAGCCGTCAAAATCAATGCTCGCCAGGTCCCTGGCGCTTCTCTCTCTTA
>JALSPD010000173.1 GCA_026986135.1 DHVE2 group archaeon | reverse complement strand
GGACCCAACTATTGTCTCTGTAAAAGCCCCGATACAGAAGGACACCGATCCTCCCACAGGAGGTAAAATAATAAATGCGACTGTAAAATCCACCAATCCGCTTGCGGTGGAGATAACATGGAACTCTGCTGTTGATACTGGCACAGGTATGGGAAAAGAAGTAGTGTACAGGGTGGAAGGAGATTACTCAACTCTGAGGTATGTTTTGAGTGATATGACCTATGTGAAAATAGTGGGTAAAGTAATCGCAGTATATACCGATAATTTCACATCTGGAAGATCAATGCTGGATTTCACTGTTGAGCCTGGAAAAACCTACGGATACGCCATAATAGGCTACGACAGATCAGGCAATTCAGTGCTTTACTCTGCCATCAATCAAACAGTAACCGTGTCTTCTGGCACAAGAGATACAACACCACCCTCAGGAAACATTGAAGAAATAAAAAATGCAGGATACGGTGTACTATTGTCCTGGACTGCCTCCGATTCTGGAAGTGGCCTCAAGGAGCAGATAATATACAGATCAAGATCACCCATAACCTCATCAAATCTGCAAAATGCCACAAGAATAGCAGTCCTCAACTCAAGTGCAAGAAGCTATATTGACTATCCTCCTGAGAATGGAACCTGGTACTATGCAATAGAGGGAATAGATAACGCAGGTAACAACGCAACATATACAGCCAGCGTGGACCATATAAATGTAGTTATGGTGGACTCTGAAAAGCCATCTGGGGTTAGAGGTCTTAGAGGGGAAACTGGACAGTATTCCATACACCTTGAATGGAAGGGAGCAATTGACAACAAAAGCGGGATAAAAGGATACTACATTTACAGAAGCGACAATTACCTATCTCTAACAACCCCTGAGATTTTCAACCGTAAGCCATATGCATTCGTGACCAGAACGTACTTTGACGATTACTCATACACACCATATCAGATGTACTACTACGCTGTAATCTCAGTGGATAATGCCACAAATACATGCGATATAATTTATCCACAAAACTCAATCCAGGTTCTTGAAATTAAACTGGCACTAGGTCCTGGATCAAAGCCCGTTGATTTCAACACGGTTATCGTGGAAATGACAGATGGAAAGATTGATGTATCGCTTAAATTGAATTCAAGCGGGTTCGGAGTGAATGGTAGCGACTCAACGCATTACGGCATGGAAGTTATAAATGATCCCACAGGTGAATTTATGCAGAGCTACATTCTTGACCAGGGTGCAGTGGTAAAGATGTACATAAACGCCCGAAGGGTTGGGCTCACCCTCACACCACAGAGTACCGTTGAGATGAAAATAATGCCAGGAGACGGGATCCCCATTTACAAAGAGATCAGAATTCCACCAATAATGTTAAATAGATACGTCCAGATATACTGAGGTGTGAGCATGATTGGAAGAAAGAAAAAGAAAATTGACAAAAAGGCATTGATAAAGAAAGCGTATGTCCTTGGATTTGAGGTAGGTTACTACAAACATTATGAAGCGGTTGGATGGGTAAGAAGAGAAAGAGAAAAACTTGAAAAACTCGCATTGGAGTACGGGATTGAAAGAGAGATCAGGGAGGCATACAACAGAGGAAAACTGGAAGGAGAGAAAAGAAAAAGCCTTGATCTGATTGAAGAAAAGAGCGTCTCCGGTGGTGATAGATATCTCCCGACTAGAGGACTTGAGGCCATATCCCTACCTGCAAGAGAACCGAAATTGTTTCATTTACCAAAGTTTTTAAAGCGTTATCGCAGGTGATAATCTCTTAAGATTTTCACCGCGAACCATTTAAGTACCTTATTTTGGAGGGAAGTAATATGAGAGGGAGAAAGACCTGGATAAAGATATACGATGACAGCCTGAGAAGGGAAATTGAGATCCGCGTTTCAAGAAGAGCGCAGATATGAGAAGAATTTTATAAGTTTCCGCATTTTAAGTGTTGTGGAAGAAACGCATAAAAAAAGGAAAAAAATTGCCGAAAGGATTTGGATAGGAGTATCATTTTCAATCATCCTCTTCGGGATTTCAGTGGACCTTGCAATTAGCTTCATAGCAGCAATAATTTTTATGGTGCTTACCTATCTAACCTCAGGAATTGCCCATTATGAATGGCATCCGGAGGATAATGATAGGGGAGAGAATAAAGATGATGTGGATAACTATAATGACAAAAGGAATGATGAGGAGTACGAAATAAGCTGGATTATGATTATTTCAGGACTTCTACCCCTTGCAATTGATTTCATCCTCCTTGTTATTGGATATCACGCACCATACTGAAAATTAATATAAGGCCTTCACATGCGGGCATGAGGTGATGACAATGGCAAAGAAAAGGGTTCTGATTCTTGGAGCTGCTGGAAGGGATTTCCACAACTTCAATGTGTTCTTCAGAAACAATCCAGAGTACGAGGTAGTTGCCTTCACAGCCACACAGATACCTGACATAGAGGGCAGAGTTTATCCCCCAGAGCTTGCAGGAGAGCTCTACCCTGAGGGAATTCCAATTCTACCCGAGGAGGACATGGAGAAGATAATAAAGGAGAAAAATGTGGATATTGTGGTATTTGCATACTCCGATGTACCCCATGAGCATGTGATGCATCTTGCTTCAAGGGCCCATGCGGCAGGAGCGGATTTCTGGCTTCTTGGACCGAATAGTACGATGTTAAAGAGTAGCAAGCCTGTGATTGCTGTAACCGCAGTGCGTACAGGAAGCGGTAAGAGCCAGACCTCAAGAAAGGTATTCCGCCTGCTACGTGAGATGGGGCTCAAGGTTGTGTCAATTAGACATCCAATGCCCTATGGAGACCTCGTTAAGCAGCGCGTCCAGAGATTTGCATCCTATGAGGACCTTGACAGGCACAACTGCACCATTGAAGAGAGAGAGGAGTATGAGCCATACATTGATATGGGCGGAGTGGTTTATGCAGGTGTTGATTACGAGGCTATTCTGCGTGAGGCTGAGAAGGAGGCAGATGTTATAATCTGGGACGGTGGAAACAACGACTTCCCATTCTACAAGCCAGACCTATGGATTGTTGTTGCTGACCCGCACCGCCCTGGGCATGAGATGAAATATCATCCGGGAGAGACAAACTTCAGGGCGGCTGATGTGATTATAATAAACAAGATGGAGACCGCCAACAGGGATGACATACAGAAGGTAATTGAAGACATTGAGAAGGCAAACCCAAATGCCACGGTGATTGAAGCTGCCTCACCTCTGTTCGTTGACCACCCTGAGATGATTAAGGGCAAGCGTGTTCTGGTGGTGGAGGACGGCCCCACACTAACACACGGAGAGATGAGGTACGGCGCAGGATATGTGGCAGCAAAGAAATATGGAGCGAAGGAGATCGTTGATCCAAGACCATACGCGGTGGGCTCAATTATTGACACATACAGGAAGTACAGTCACCTTGATCTCATCCTTCCAGCCATGGGCTATGGAGAAAAGCAGATGAAGGAGCTTGAGGAGACAATAAACAACGCCGATGTTGATCTCGTGGTCAGCGGCACGCCCATTGACCTTAACCGCGTGGTGAAGGTGAACAAGCCCATTGTGCGTGTGCGCTACGAACTTGATGAGATAGGAAAACCAGAGTTGAAGGACATACTTGAGGAATTTGCAAAGAAGCACAATCTTCTCTGATTTTTTCAATTTGATTTTTCATATTTTCATTTTGTAAAGCCACGCATGTAGATCTCCATAGAGAATATCCCTCTTCTCAATAACGGTGAAGTAATGCTCAAACTTGGAGATTGGTGTGATGACAACGAAGGTTATCCCGGAGAAATATTCCTCCAGCATCTCCGCAAATTGCTCGTATAGAGAATAAACCTTTTTTCTGTTGCCCATCCTAAGGCCATAGGGTGGATTTGTAACAATGCTACTTACATTCCCAACATATCTGTACATTTCTCTGGCATCACCAACCATGCATCTCATCCTGACTCTGGCCTGCTCAGCATTCTTAATGGCTGCTTCAATGAATCTGGAATTCTCATCAATGCCAAGAAGTTCGGGCTCACTTCCAGAAAATCCTGAATATTTCTCTTTAATCTCCATCCATACTGAATTATCAAACCATGGAAGCCTTATAAAATGGAAATCTCTGAATATGTTAGGTACCTTTCTTTTAAGATGATATGCTTCAATCAATACAGTTCCAGAGCCGCAGAACGGATCGGCGAAGATTCCACCTTTCCACTCAGATAAGGATACCATTGCAGATGCAATTACAGGATTCAGGCTGGCGGGGTGCTTGGCAACTCTATAACCCCTCCTGTGAAGACTTCTGCCAGTTGTGTCAACTCCGAACATAAAAAGATCGTCAATCACCCATGCCATTATAGGTACATCCGGGTCATCAAGATTCACCCGTGCTTCAGGATTCAGCTCAAGAAGCACCTCACCTACAGCAGCGCTCACATCAATACTTCTAAACTCATGGTGTCCTGTTCTCTCAGTCCGCACGCCCAATGAGTACCTTCCATATGGAATATCCGTGCTCCTCACAATCTCTTTAATATCCTCCAGATTGCTAATTTCTCCAATTCCAAGGAGTTGTACAACCCGATTTATCTTCTTACCATTGTAATTCAAAACATAGAAAAGGTTATCATCGCCTTCGTAAACAACCTTCCCTGGAAGAATTTTATCAATTCTTCCTCCGTACCCTTCTATTTCCTTCGCAGCAAGATCTTCAATACCCTTTACAGTAGTTGATAGGTATTTCACCCTGGTTAATTGGCACCGCTCAATTAATTTTTTCTCCTTTTTCTATCTGAGATTCAACTTAAAATTTGATGCAAGTAAAAAACATTTTGAAAAAAGCAGATTAAGCATATGATGCATCAAATTTTATTATTTGTATTACCAGATACTTGACCAATTGTGTTATCATATGTGGATAACATCTGATCCACAAAATAAATATAAGAGGCAAGGACATACCCAATTTTACCCGAGGTATGCTGGAAGGTGATGGGGATGAAGGTTATTAAGAGAAATGGAAGGGAAGATAAGTTTAACGCAGATAAAATCAAGAGCGCCGTGCTTCGCGCAATGAATTCCGTGTACGAGGATCCACGCAACGAGAAGGATGCAGAATTTGTCGCAAAGGAAGTTGTAAATAGAATCAATAAAAAGAATGTGGAAAGAATCTCTGTTGAGGAGATTCAGGACATTGTTGAGGAAACTCTGATGGATCTGGGCTTTAAGAAGGCGGCAAGGGCATACATAGTATATCGTGAAGAAAGGAAGAAAATAAGAGGGGCAAAGAAGATACTTGGCGTTGAAGATGATCTCAAACTCACCGTCAATGCAATAAGGGTTCTGGAGGCAAGGTACCTGCTGAAGGATGAGAAGGGAAATATAATTGAGACACCGAGGCAGATGTTTCACAGAGTGGCAAGATACATTGCACTTGTTGAGATAATGTACCAGGAGGAGGTCTATGATAAGGAAGGGAATCAGGAATATAAAGAGCCAGATCTGGTAGATAAGCCAGAGTATCTGAGTGTATGGGAGTTCAAGATGCTTGAGCGTGCATATAGAGCGCTATCAAGGGAAGGGCACATGAAGGTTCCATTCTCGGCAGTGATTGCTCTTCTGGGTCAAAAATGGGAAATGATTGAAAAAACAACCCAGATGTTTGAGGACATACTCACCTCCAGAAAATTCCTGCCAAATTCTCCCACAATGATGAACGCCAACACAAAACTCGGGCAGCTCAGCGCGTGCTTTGTTCTCCCCGTACCGGATGACATAGAGGGGATATTTGACGCTGTGAAGTACGCGGCGATGATACACAAGAGTGGGGGCGGCACAGGATTCTCCTTCTCCCGCATCCGTCCGAAGGGGGATGTGGTTGCAAGCACCATGGGTGTTGCATCAGGTCCTCTCTCATTCATGCGTGTGTTTGATGTGGCAACCGATGTGATAAAGCAGGGTGGAAAGAGAAGAGGAGCGAATATGGGTGTGCTAAGTGTGCATCATCCCGATATTGTGGATTTCATCACCTCCAAGGACTCTGAGAATCGTGTGCTCAGCAATTTCAACATCAGTGTGGCCATAACCGACGAGTTCATGGACGCGGTGATCAACGACGAGCATTATCCCCTTATAAACCCAAGAACTGGGGAAGTGGTGAAGAGAGTCAAGGCGAGGCAGATATGGAACCTCATTGTAGCGCAAGCCTGGAAGACGGGAGATCCAGGAATAATCTTCATTGATGAGATAAACAGGAAGCATCCTGTGAAGCATCTCGGCGAGATTGAAAGCACGAATCCATGTGGAGAGCAGCCACTCTTACCCTATGAATCGTGCAACCTCGGGTCAATCAACCTCTCCCTCTTCGTGGAGAACGGCGAGGTGGCATGGGATGATCTGCGCAATGTTGTGCATACAGCCATCCACTTCCTGGACAATGTGATAGATGCGAACAATTTCCCTCTGCCGCAGATTGAGAGCACAACGAGAAAATCGCGCAAGATAGGGCTCGGAGTGATGGGCTGGGCCGAGATGCTGATAAAGCTCGGGATACCGTACGACAGCGAGGAGGCGGTG
>JALSPD010000172.1 GCA_026986135.1 DHVE2 group archaeon | reverse complement strand
TTCTATGTGAGGATATGTTAGCGGTATCTTTATTATATTTGCTTTTTCTCCGTAAACATCAACGATTAAAGGTACGGATGTTCCCGGTAAGTCCTTGGTTGCTTCCACTATTATTGTTATCTTTTCGGATGATCTGTCTGTAACATTTACCCATGTTATTTCGGATCCACCAATCTCCACATGGGGTTCCCATCCCCGCGATTCAAGTTCATCCTTGTTGAGTATCCGTACAGTGTAGTTGCACCACTTGTTGCCTAGATTTTTTATCTCAATTGTGTATTCAATTGAGTTGTTATTCCACCTTACCAGTTTATATGTTACATTGGTATTGTACACTGCCGACACATTGGTATACGCGGTTATGTCTTTTGTGTGCCCGGAGTATACCATTCTTATCTGCAAACTATGCGAGCCGTATTTTGCGTTGTATGGTACGTGAATCGCCAGATAAACAATTTTCCTATCTCCGGGCAACAGTGTGTAATTCGGTGAACCCTCTATTGTCCATTCACCGACACTCTCAAATTTTATCTTCTCTGCAATATTGCCATAATTCCGAATATATAACGCTATTCCCATTGTTGTATTTGGCTTCACCCAGTTGTCAACAGAAATAATGGTGCTATCCAAATAATGCACTGTGTTTCTTTTTAGATGCAGGTCGTAAGATGTGTCTTCCTTCAGGTAAACTCCACCTTCAAACGAGTACTTTATGTTCATACCATATTCTTTATTTACTTTACTTGCTGACACCGTGTAATTTCCGTCCGGGAGTATCACCCAGTAATATCCATACGAGGGTACATCTATAACACCCTTCCCTCTTTTTATGTGAATCACAGTGTTTATCCGATGGCCAAGCATGTAGGTTGCTCCACTAAGCACATATCCTTTTTTCATGTTTATTCTGTACTCCGTGCTGCCTGGTGTTACGTTCAGGTATGAAATGTGCGCATAGGTCTGGGACCCTTCTATGTATGATGCGTATACCATATAACTTCCAGGTGTAAGTTTCACGATATATCTTCCTGCCGTATCGGTAACTGCTGTAGTGTTCTTCGCTGGGAATTCAAGGGATATGAATCTGACAACACAATTTGAAAGTGGATGGTTCATGTAATGTACCACACCTTCAATATCCGCTTCTACTTTTCTTTTTATTACCTGCAATGTGATGTATCTCTCCTGATCAATGTATGTTCTGTTAATGGAATAGTACCTATAGTACTCACCACCTTCAAGACGCGTTTTATTAATTACGAATGTGTATTCTCCTTCTGGGAGAATAACTGAGCTGGTCTCTACTGAAATATGTGCATTATCTGTGTATATGTCTACCACTGGAGAATAGCTATAATTTTCAACATTTATGATTACAGGATATCCCTTGCTTAGCTCTATTTGCAGAGTAGTATTTTGTGAGATGTCTACAGTCTCTATGCTTGCATATGTGGTATTCCAAGCGTACACGGTGTATTCACCCAATGGAAGCTCCACCTCTTTTCCAGTGGTGTAATTCTTTCCGTTAACGTACCATGTCACATGTGTGGCCTGGCTTATCACCTCAACATGTGCAAATGCTCTGTAGGTAATATTTTTCCACACATCTCTGTAGCCCAGTGGAAGATGAACAATCGTTGAATTCACCTGATATGATCTGTTGTATCCAAACAGGGCTATGGTATAGTTCCCTGGCGGCAGATGTATTGCATAGTTATCTTTTACTCCATGAAGGGTGTAAGATTCAATTGGGTTATTCTGATTTACAAATAGCATATTCACAGGATTGTTGTTTTCCTTGGATCCGTAATATATCTTACCTTTCAAGAGTACCTTAGAGGGTACAACCTCTATTTTAACTTTATTTGCAATTTCTACGGAGCTTGTAGTGTAGCCCCATATTATCGCACCCACCTTGTAATCTATCGTGGTTGGCAATGTGAATTTTCCAGATGGCGGTATGTTACGTATTTCGTAGATCCCTTGATCATTGTATAGGTAAACTAGCCCGTTTGTGATGGTTTCATTCTGATCTGCCACTCCATTTGAGTTTTTATCGTAGTATGCAACCCCTGTAACATTGTATGCTCTGTGCATTATTATTTTGACGGTTCTATCACTATTTAGACTCACCGTGGTCTTTCCAAAGTATGGTTTGTTTGTGAGATTGAATCCTACAACACCTATGTTGTAATGCCCTTCTGGGAGATACGCTTCAAAGTATCCCGTGTTGTTTGCAAATGCCCTGTAAAATACGGTGCCTTTGTATATACCAACTTCAATAGATGTTATTTTCTCTGTGGTGTTCACATATCCTGAGAGGCGATATGCTCTCTGCATGGTTAGCAACATATGTTTATTCGAGTCCAGATTAATCACATTCAGATATACTACCCTAGTTCCATCAACAAATGTTGTTGTGTATATGCTATATATGCCTCCCGGAAGCTTTATGGCAAATTTACCGTTTTTGTCTGTTTTTATAAGGTATACGGAATGCGGGAGAAGTTCGGATGTGATTTTCAGGGTTACACCCTTTACTGGATCTCCGCCATATATCAGCTCACCTTCTAATTCAAACGCATGATGGATGGTTATATTTACGCTCCTGTTGGAATTCCAGCCTGGAATTGATACTAATGTATTCGCAGACACATAATCTTCTTTTTCTGCTATCACGGTATAGTTCCCCGGAGGAACTATGGCTTTGAATGATCCGTTATTGTTCGCAGTTACTACATACCTTCCAGAGTCGCCATTTATCGTTACTGTGGCATTTGAAGCGGGCCTTCCGTCCATATACGTTACATTTCCATAGATTATCGGAGGTTTCAGTCCTATATCCCACGTTAGATTCTGCCCGGCGGAAAGTGTTACGTTGTTCACTCCTTTATATTCCTTTCCGTTTATTATCAAATTCACGGTGTATCTGTGCGGCGGGATTTCCTTCAGAGAATACAGGCCATTCTTCACAGGCGTACTTTCATTGTAACCATAGGTGTTATTTGTCAATATAACCGTTGCAGCACTTAATTTTTGATCACCCTTATCAAACTTACCATCATGATTCAGATCATAATATACCACACCATCTAGGGAGGCAGGTTTTATGGTTATATTTTCATATATCCTGTAATTGGGTTTCAAACGCATTGCCTGCTCTTCTGTTACGTTGATGTGTATTGTTTTCAGTACTGTTTTTTCAATTAGATTAAGCTTGTTCAGGTTGCCATTGGTTGAGATTGTTAAGGTGAGGTTACCTGCCACTGCGGGTATTCTGAAATATCCATTATCGTCGGTAAAGACCGAGACATGGGGTATGTTATATTCATCTTGCAATGTCACACGCACATGCTTCAAAGGCACTCCCGTTGATAGTTTCACATATCCCTCTATAATGGCCCCTTCGTAGAATTTAACCATTACAACATCATTGGGAAGCACCTGATATGCAGGCGGATTTAGTTCAACCACGCCCTTACCTTCTCTCTGATATTTCAAAGCCAGATCAATGGGTATTGGTTTCCAGTCTTTTGAATGATTCTGGTAATCTTTGTAGGGATTCCAGTAAGCGGTGCGATATACCAGCTTAAAGTGGCTCATGTTCCATGCCTGCATTGGATAGTAATTGTACAATCCTGGAGATATTCCTGGTATTCCATCATTTGCACCCACGTCTTTTCCAGAATATCCTATGAAGGTACGGTACAGCATTGAGTGGTAGAACATTGGTTTGTAATATATTTTGTAATTTGTAATATGAACATTTGCAGGTATTTTATCCAGTTCGTATTCGTTTCCGTAGGTATCCACTGCTTTGAGATCATAGAAATCATAAGGCACTACCGTACCCCCGTATTCATGTATTCTTCTATCTCCTAGTTTGGCAGGAGCATAGAATATCCCCGTGTTTCTGCCGGAGAATGGGAATAAGCGATAATCCACCGCAAAGTATCTTATATCGTATCCTGTGTAATTTCTTACATCGTCGTAAAGCCCTATAAGGAAGCTTTCCTTATGATGTGCAAACATCCCTTTAAGATAGGCGTACTTCGTATTCACATCGGAGATGTCACTCTCATAGTATCCGTAGTAATCCGGGTTGGAAAGAACAACTTCCCTGAACTTTGAAGGATCTCTCATTGCTTCTTTTATCTTATCCACCTCTTCCGGACTGAATCTTTTTTCAAGTATTTTCAGCATACCAGCCGAGAATGAGTTTCCATGGTGGGCATAATCCCCTTCAAGGATTCTTATTATGAATAGGGATATTACCTCGCTCTCATTCTGTGCAGTTATTATTTGTGCCGCCATTTGGTATCCTTTCTGGAAGTTATCAGCTACGGTGGGATGCTGTCCCTCCCTAACAGCCTCAAAGCCGTAGTCCCACCAAGATACAAAAGCAGGCCTGTCTTCGGGTGGGGTTGAATTATCTTGCGATCTGAGCCATTTCCATGCTCTTGGCCATGGGTATGTTTCCTTTGGTATGGAGTATCCAAAAGCTCCGAGGAACCATGGGGCTGATTTATTATATGCAGTTTCATTTGGTTTCATGAACGATGGTAAGGTGTTATATATCTCCTTGTCGTATTTTTTCTTGCTTTCATATGGTATGCCTGCATCAATTGCGCTCCACACGGTGGGTACTATCAGGAGAAATGCCAGAACCAGAACGAATGTTACCTGTGAGAATTTGAGTGCTACCTTGACCTTTTTCTTCCAGTTTCCTCTGTATCTTCTTAACTCTTCGTAGGTCTCGGAGAATCTCAGTTTATCTATTAGCCATGCTACACCCACAGCTCCAGCCAGTGCGAAGGCAGGAGACGCGTTGAATATGAAACGGGCTGCAGATATGGCCATGTAGATTGCTATGATTGAATAGAAAACAAAGAACAGGTAGTATTCCTCCTTCTCTTTCCTTATAAGGTATAGCATTTCAAAGACTCCCAGGAAGGACACTATAAATATGGCAACGCCGAAGGACATTGCTATGTATCCTAGGGAGGCCGGTTGTGCCTCTGCAATGGTTGAATACAATTTACTCTTAACAAAGTATCCCTGTCCTTCAACTATTAGCATCCAGAGATCAGGGAAGAACATGTTTATTATCACAAGTGCTAGTGCGGTAATGCCTGCAACCACTCCAAATACAAATGGCCATGGGTATTTCCCCGTTATTTCAAGTATCAATCCAATGACAAAAACGGATCCTATGAGAAACAGTGGAACAAAGAACCACTGTCCGAGCCTGTGTGTTACATAGTACCACGGAAAAGCCATACCAAATGCAACGAGCATGTATATACCCATAAACACAACCATGTGAAGATTTGATTTGTTCCTGAACCTGTTTATGAGCACCTGTACGAGCAGATATATCACCAGGATTGCCAGTGCATAGGTGAATCCTTTCCATGCAAGGGCCACAGTTCCAAGGGATGCTCCAGAAAGAGCGGCGTAAGTTACCGAGTCTGCATTTTCCTTGAAAAATTTATTAAGCCCTTCCTTAATCTCACCGGGATTGAACCAGTCTTTGATCCAGTATAAGTACCTTACCGTCTTAAGTGCTCTCAGGAAGAAATAGAAAGACAGCACTATGAAGAATAGGTTAAATGCATCCCAATCTGCCTGGGTGGCCACACTTCTCATCAGATCTGCGGGAAGTATGGCAAGGAAGAATGCCGCAATAAGACCTACCTTTTTGTTGAATGCCTCTTTTCCAAGGAGGTATACAGGTATAACTGTGAGCGATCCCCAAATGGCAGGAAATAGTATGAGCATCAAGATTGCAGCTTTTTCCGGGCTCATAAAGGGGTAGAATATGTAGCTGAACATCACTATGGCCCAGTGAAATAGCGGTGGTCTTGGGTTGTTTGTTCCTATTGGATAGTTCAGCATAGGATCATTAATGAGTTGATGTTTTGAGTTCAGTATGTAGAGAATAATTTTCTCATGGTAATACGAGTCAGAACCTCCAGATACTGCCAGCCCCTGGTGCAGCGATGGTCCTATTGCCCAGTACACCCTCAAAAACAGCGCTAGGGCTACTATCAGGGCAAGTATCACTGGTATGCGCAGTCGCTCCCATTGTATATCCACATTAATTTTAAGCCCTCGCATGGTGCTCACCAGAATCAGAGCGGTATCGCATTTCTTATAAAAAACTTATCGCCACATTCTTTTTGCCATATTAAGGAATCTTTCCGCTTCTTCACGGGGAAATGCCAGGCCATCTGGTATATGTGTGAAAAGAGCTCGTTTAAATTCATGCCTGTCTGATAAACTCTCAATCTTCGCAGTGAACACCACAATGCTATCTCCCTTATGAAGGGGAATTAAATTTACTATTTTTGCACCGGCCTCTTCCATGGTCTCCCGCATTGCTGCCTCTTCAGGATTTTCGTTGGGTCTTATCTTTCCTCCGGGGAACTCCCATCCTCTGCGCGGATTATAAACCATCAAAAATTTTTCGTTTTTGAAGGCTATTATCACGACTACCTCATTCTGGGAGCACATACACATCATCTCCAACTCTTGCTATTTTTACGGTGGAACCATCCTTCAGAGTAAGAGGTGTTCTTAATTCTAGGATTGTATTATTTGAGT
>JALSPD010000171.1 GCA_026986135.1 DHVE2 group archaeon | reverse complement strand
GCATATGGTGAGAATGTCACATTCACCTACTCCCTTAAATACGGGAAGGATGTTAGCACAAACCCCTGGGATTTCTTTGGCTATGCTTTAACTGGCACATGCTGCATAGTTTTCGCGCTGGTTTTTCTTTTGTGGATCTTCGTTCTTGTTTGGGTGTATCGGGATGCAAAGCGACGGGGAAAAAGTGGAGTGCTGTGGGTTCTCGTGGTTCTATTCCTTGGGTTGCTGGGGTTGATCATATGGGTATTGATTAGGCCCCCTTTAAGCGGTGACAATCCACTACCACTGCCTCCAAATTAAATCTTTTTATTTTTGAAACCCAACTTTTGAGACACATATTCTAAGTAGTTCGGGAAGAATTTTTCCTCCACTATGATTTCATAATGCACTCTTCTCACGCCTTTCATCCCTATTATCCTCTCCATGGTTTCATCAATTTCTCTCACCGCCTCCGCGTAAAACACACCGTAGACCATCTTTGGAGAGGAGAAAATTGAAGTCCTCCACAAGTTATCCATCTTCTTTATTTTCATCTCAAGCTCAAGGGAATCTACCTCCACAAATAGTGAGAACCAGAAAATGTCCTTGGTAAACGGCCTGTTTATTATGGGGTATGCCTTAACCACATCATCCTGTGTTAGCCGCTCCCACCTCCTTGATATTGTCTTTGAACTCATACCAACAATATCTGAGAGCTTTGAGAAGGGTATTCTTGCGTTATCCTTCATTGCTAGAAGAATCTTCCAGTCCTTATCCTCAAGGTTATAATTCCCTATTTTCCTGTGTCTGTAAATCTCCACTGAATATGCCCCCAGAACCTCCTTGAAAAGCATTGTTTTATCCTCCAGCTCAAATTCGTCTTCAAACCAGAATTCTCCGTAATATCTTCCTCCAAGGCAGCCGATGAAGTGCATCACGCCGTTAATCATACCGATCTTTTCAAACACCTCCCTCCTCTTTTTGCGGGTCTTAATCGCCACCACAGCGCTGTTGAGTATGTAGTCGGAGTTTAGCAGTATGGTGAATCCAAGAAGCTCTCCGCGCCTCTGCATCCCCTTTATTCTCTTATCAACTGCAGCCCCCGAGATGTTCAGTTTCTCCGCAATCCTGTATATGGGCATTCTTCCATCTTCCCATAGCAATCTTAGAATCTTAACATCCAGTTTGTCCATAAATGGGTTAAGGAATCCCGCTACTTATTTTTTCCTATTTCATAACTTTAAATGTGATAATGTGCCAATTCACGGGCAAACATTCCATTTTCTTTCCAAAATGCAAACAATAGTTTAAATAGTTGGTTTAGATATTAGAAAACAGAAAGCACCGGAGGTGATGCAAAATGATAGAGATAATGTTCCTCATAGCCAAGAGCAAGGCGGAAGAATACAGAAAGAGAAGGTAATCACGATTACGCCACCCATTACTTCTTTTTCCTTTTGTTGTAGTCGCAGAATTCTGCCACAGGACATTGATGGCATTTCGGCGCTATTGGTCTGCATATGGTCCTTCCGAACATTACAAGCAGGGTGTTTATCTCGGTCCAGTACTCTTCTGGAAGTATCTTCATCAGTTCCCTTTCCGTTTCTTCTGGGGTTCTGGTGTGGACCCAGCCCAGACGGTTGGTTATGCGGTGCACATGTGTGTCCACGGCAATTGCCTTTTTTCCGAATCCCCTTGAAAGCACTATGTTGGCTGTCTTTCTCCCCACTCCAGGAAGTTTAAGGAGCTCTTCCTCAGAATCTGGTACCTTTCCATTGTATTCCTCATCAATTATCCTAGCAACCTCCTTGATTTTCTTCGCCTTCTCTCTGTAGAACCCGGCGGGATATATCAGTTCTGCAATTTCCTCAACACTTGCCCTCTTCAGATCCGCCGGCCTGGGGTACTTAGCGAACAATTTATTCGCCACTGTATATGTGACCTCATCCTTGGTTCTCTGTGATATTATTGTGGCTATGAGTATGTGAAATGGATTTTTTGATTTGTATGGGTGCTCGGGAACGGTGTTTTTCAGGATTTCTATTACTTTCACAATTTCTTCAACCTTTTTGGCCATAACGCCCCAATGTTATTTTTGTATTTACCGTTTTCATTTGAGATTCAGGTAGTTGATGAGTTTGTTTAAGGATTTTAAAGGATAACCCGGGAGAGCTATGAAAATATATGTGATTGGTTCATATATGAGCATTGCGAAATCTTTTTAATTCATATCTCCATGAGCGTGTGGGATGGATATAGTTACTTATGACATTTTGTTTGATGTTCTAAAAAAGGTGCTGGGCAAAAGGGGGATGAGTGTTGATGAGATTAGAGAGCTGACGCTCTACGTACTGAACTTTTTTGGGTATGATGACACCGTGGTGGATAACATTCTTACACCTACAGACAGGCATGTTTTCAATACGCTTGAAGAGCTGGGTATTTTGACTACCATTGAGGATGAAGTAACGGTCTCCCGTGGTAAGTTGTGGAGAATACATTACTGGACTTTTAAAAAGGATAACATTGAAAAAATCCTTAACCAGAATGAGGAATGCAGGGATGAATCCCCAGAGGATATATATCGCAGGTTATTTGAAGAAGAATAGCAGCCCCGGGGAGATTCGAACTCCCGTCCCGGACTCCAAAGGCCCGGATGCTTGACCGCTACACCACGGGGCTAACTTTACCCTCATGGTATGAAAAGGTATTTAACTTTCGTTTTTCAGGAAATAGAGGATTCTCTTCATTACACCCATCATACTGTGAAATTCCCATTTTGTAAGGGTTGCTCTTCCCATAATTCTTCTAAACATCACTTCTGTATTTTTTCTTTTATGTTCTGGAAAATCTATTCTCTTAAGAATTTCGGAAAATTTGGTGTTTAAAAGATCCAGTTCAAATCCCTCTGCCATGGGCATTTCATTTTTTTCAAAATCTCTTTTAAATATCTCGTACAGGATTATGGCTGCTGCATGGGTCACGTTCATTATGGGGTATGCTGGTGATGTTGGTATGGTAACCAGAAGATCGCATCTTTCAATTTCAGAGTTGTAGAGTCCGTAATTTTCCCGACCAAACACTATTCCAATCTTACCTCTCATAGTCTTTGTTTTATCTGCAAGTTCTTCTGGAGTAAGTGCAATTCTTTTGAACTTTTTTGCTGATTCGGTGCTCACACCGCTTGTTGCAATGCACACATCAAGAAATTTTCTCAAAGAATCAAAATTCTCCATTATAATTGCGTTCTCCACAATATGCCTTGCATGCTTTGAAAATCTGAATGCATCATCGTCAATATTGGGTGGAGCTACCAAAATTAGTTTTTCAAAGCCGAAATTTGCCATGGTTCTTGCCATGAATCCGATATTTCCCGTGAACTGTGGCTCAACAAATGCAATGTAAATTTCCATGGAGATGCCGATATCTTAGAACTTATTATAATCTTTTGCAAAGGTTTATACCCATAGAGCAATATCTCGGATTATGCATGCAATAGAGATAATTCAGGCCACCCTTGCCCCTCTTTTACTTGTATCATCCACAGGTCTTTTAATACTTGGTTTGGGTAATAGAATGGGAAGGGTGATAGATAGGCTACGCGAGTTTTCAAGGGAGATGCGAGTAGGAGTATCGGAGGAAAGGAAAGAGGTGATAATGAAGCAGAAAGGGGTTCTTATAATGAGGGCAAAACTTTGCAGAAATGCAATGGTTCATTTTCATCTTACCATATTATTTGCTGCACTATCATCGCTATTCACCTTCTTGGCAACAATTGCAGATTTTATTCAGTATGTTTCACTTCTCTTTTTTACCCTTTCAATAGTAACTCTGATAATAGGTGCGATCTATGCTGTTTTTGAGATTTCCCTGTCCTATACCGCCATACTGCGTGAATCCAGTGTTTATCTTAAGTGATGGGGGAAGTTTTATATCTTTCAATACCATTTTTCCCGATATGTGGTTCGTTATGTTTGCAACTGCAAATCCCGAGCAGTACAGCGATCTTCTCCTTCTACTTGAAAGGTGTAAGGTTCCTCAGGGTATCACCATCCATAAAAAATTGAAGGTTTTTGGAAAGCCAGATGTTGTTATTGTATTTGAGGCTAAAAATGAAGAACTCGCAGCAGAATTCGTAAAGCAGTTTGGAAGGGTAAGCGATGTAAGGACGCATCTTGCAATATCTGTGGAGTAGGTGATCCTTATGAGGGTATACAGCGAAGAAATTCACCTTTCAACCAGGGGAGAAGTGGACATTATAGATATAACTGGAGATGTGGAGAGAATAGTTAAAAATTCTGGAATAAGCAATGGGATCGCCGTGATTTTTTGTGTCGGATCAACATGTGCTATCAGTACAGTTGAGTACGAGCCAGGATTAAAAAGAGATATACCAGAAGCTCTTGAGCGGTTGTTTCCAAGGGATCATTACTATCATCATGAGGAAACATGGCATGATGGAAATGGCCATTCCCATGTGCGTGCCACGTTTCTGAAGCCAGATCTTACTGTCCCTATTTTGGATGGTGATCTCACACTCGGTACCTGGCAACAGATTGTTTTTATTGAGCTGGATGTTAGAAATAGGGATAGAAAAGTAATCGTTCAAATTTTGGGCTTATGAACCTTTTCCCTTAATTTCTCTACCTCTTTCCAGTCAATCTTCAGCAAAATTAAGAGTGTCTTTAATCTTCTGAGATTGTTCCATTCCATATCCCTTATAAGAAGATTTAGATCTTCAAGGGGAAGGTCCTCAATTTTTAGCAGAAAATCCTTGAGAAATTTTTCATCTTCTACAGAGTATCCCATCTCGCTTAGGGCTTCCTTTATTTCTGAAAATGCCTTTTCGGTGTATCTTTTTATAAAGGAACTTCTCTCGTAGGCCTCTGGAGCCAGTATTATTGTTTTTATGGTTCTTCCATAAAGTTTTTCCGGTATGTTATGTACTTTCCTTTCACCTGTTACCTTTATCAAGCCTGCCTTTTCAAGCTTCTTTATATGTCTGAATATTGTTGAAACATCCTTGTTTAGTATTGAGGCAATCTCTGATATGGTCATATCCCTGAATCTTAAAAGCCTAAGAATTTTTGATCTTGTTTCCTCCACAATAATCTTTATTATTTCTGGATCGTCCACAATCTCAATTTCCTTCATTGTATTCTCAATAATCTCTTTCCATTTATACTTTTTCCCGAAAACTTCCCGATTTACCGAAAACAATATATATGTAAACACGATTTATTTACACTCATGAAGGCATTTCGGCGTGGGTTTGGTGGTTTAGTGCCAGTGATCCTTCTAATGCTCCTGATATCTGGGATTGTTCCCATGGTATCCTCTGGATCTCTTGCTCCTACTGTGCAACCGAGGACTGTTATTAGAAGCCTGATTATAAATGAAATTGCCGCTAATGGATCCGCCTCATCAGAATGGGTGGAGCTTTACAATCCTAATGAGGAGTGGGCCAATTATACTGATTTGAAACTCAGTGATCAGGATGGCCATGAGGTTAACTTGAGTGCTGCTGGCCTTACCCATATTCCCCCAGGTGCTTATGTTGTGGTGCACATGGGTAGGGGAACAAACGATACTTCCTTCTCTGGAAATCGCGCGGATGTTTATGCCTGGTTCAAGGGAAACATATTGAACGACGCAGGGGATGATATCATTATATACAATGGAACTTATGGTAGCACGAAATGCCAGTATTTTGATTATGTTGCATATTACAGCGGTGGAAGAGATTTTGATGTGGATCAGCCACCAATTGGTAGTGGATTAAAATTTTACCTTTATGGGCGCGGTAAATTTGGCTATGCTCCAGCCCCAGGTAAGGATGAAAGCATCTCTCTCGTTCCGAATGGGGTTGATAATGACAACGCATCAGATTGGTATGTTACCAGGTACATAAATACACCAGATAGGTATGATAACTCCATCACTCCGGGAGAGAGAAATGCCAATATTCTGCAGGTCACAGTAAAGGACATAGCACCAGTTAATCAAACTCAGGGGACAGAAGTTGCTGTTATAAGCTATACTATGAATGCAATTGGCGGGAATGTGGAGATATACAAAACCTTCGTCACCCTATTTGGAACAATAGAGGATTCTGAACTTCAATCGGGGCTCTATCAGGATAATGGAGATGGTCACTGGGATGTTGGTGATCAGGCCGTTATAACCGGATATGCAGTGTATAGTGGTCATGCTACCAGCTTTGCAACTCCTAATATTTATGTGCAGATAGGAAGGCCCAAGACATTCTTTATAACGGTGAAGCTGGAGGATGATGCAAGCATCTTCCACAATTACTCACTTCTCCTTACAGATATGGATACCGGCACATGGAGCGATAATGTTCATACAAATGAAGTTTACATAGTTAATACAGTACAGACAAAATATGTGAAAATAAGTCCAATTGATCAGGTTTCGCCCTACGTGGTAAATGTTACCTTTGACAGACCCATGCCTCTGGGACCCGGGAAGCACAATGTAACTATTGAATTTAACGAACCTATGGATACAAATATTCAGCCAAATGTTAGTTTTGGTATCTATGGTTACGAGTATAAAATAAAGGGTAATTGGAAATCCGACAAAATATGGATTGGTGACTTCACTATTGATCCTCTTGGCCCTCATAATATCCTGAGACTCA
>JALSPD010000170.1 GCA_026986135.1 DHVE2 group archaeon | reverse complement strand
TGATCTGTAATTGCACACAAAGGTGTTGTTGTAAATTATGTTGTGTTTACCCTGATAAATGATTATTCCGTACTCAAAACTGGCACCGATATAATTTTTGTTTATGATATTGTCGTCGGATGCCCCCAGGTATATTCCATTTTTGCGACTGTAGGTTATTGTGTTCTTATCTATAACATTGTTGTTTGAATTGTCCATCATAATGCCATATGTGTTGAGATGAAACGATGTGTTTGTTATACGGTTGTTGCTGGACTTATAGAGATATATTCCACTTAGGCTATTGTTCCATAGGGTGTTGTTTTTGAGGGTGGTGTTATCTGCATAGTTTAAAAATATCCCATCACCGTTGCTCATGCCTTCATTCTTCACTACAGTGTTGTTGCTGGAATAAAATATGCTTATACCTCCACTATTGCCTGTGCATGTGTTTTCTTCAATCAAGTTACCGTTTGAATTTATTAAATATATTCCGTCATCATTGTCCATGCAGTGATTATGTCTTATCACTATGTTATTTGAATGGCTGATATGGATCCCATCGCCAGAATTATTCGTGCAGGTGTTGTTGCTTATGGTTATGTTGAAGGAGTATCCTACTATGATTCCAACAGATGCATTATCTATTTTTAAACCATCAATCTTAATTCTGGTCACATTTCCAAGTATTACCTGTCCAGCATTTGAAGGTACTGATGCGTAGCCCATATCAGTATTTTTGTAGTAGTATACCGGTTTACCGTTCACCGTGTTGTTTTCAGCGATATCTTGTTTTGTGTATGTTTCTTTATCTCCCGTAATGAATATTCCATTGTGCCACATCTTATTACCGTATATTTTTGTTCCCGTTGAAGAGGAGATATATATTCCATACAGGCCATCCATTATTCTGTTGTCTATGATGGTATTGTTATTGGAATATCTCAGATCAATCCCCTGTTCCCCGCCGTAGATGGTGTTGTTGTATATTGTATTGTTGTCCGATTGGGTTAGAGATATTACATCCCATGATGTGTTGGCAAAGGTGTTGTTAATAATTTTGGTTCCGCTGGAATAGTCTATGTATATCCCTCCACTATTGTTATAAACGCGGTTGTCTCTGATTATGTTGTTATCTGAATCACTGCGCAGGTATATTCCATATTCGCTGTTGCTTACAGTGTTGTTCCTGATATCATTATTGGTTGAACCGCTGGCATATATACCTTTATCGGAGTTATTGTTGCAAGTGTTGTTTATTATCACATTGTTACTGGAATCCCTCAGAGATATACCAACGTCGTTGTTTTTGCATGTGTTGTTTATAACCACCACATTATTTGATGATTTCAGGAAGACTCCATCCTCGTTATCGTAAAGTGTGTTGTTTTCCAGTATTCCATTTTTAGCATTGCGAATCACGATACCTGCTCCTTCGTAATACCAGGTGGATGCCGCAGTGGCATTGTATATTTTGCAGTTTTTCACAACAAAATACTTTGTTGTGTTTGCTATGTATATTCCACTTATACCTCCCTGCGCGTCAATTTCCCAACTCTCTATAATGTACGGATCATCCTTAGTTCCGTTGCCCATAACCACACCATGGGCCGAATCAAAATCCGCGTCTCCGTCTATTTTTATTGGATCATGTGGCGTGTAAGCCGTATCATTTCCACGCATCCACATTTCTTTGTTGAGCCTTTCAGTATTATCTCCCTGAGAGCCACCTGCAATTCCGAACGCCATGGCAAGCACCAATACTGTGATTATAATCACCGCACCCCTTGGCATCCACATCACCCCAAGTATTATCCTGGCATCAGTATATAAATCTTTTGTCATTTTAAATCAAAGTCCCTGCTTGAGGGGGTATTTAATTTTTGGAATGGGAAAGTTTAATTCCCACCATACCATGTCCCCCTATGTTCTCTGAAAGGGTAAAGAACATTGAACTCTCGGGGATTCGCAAAATTTTTGACCTCGCCCAGGGAGAGGTGATAAACTTAGGGCTCGGAGAGCCGGATTTTCATCCTCCCGAGGTTGTGAAGAGAGCAATATACGAGGCGGTTGAGAAGGGGTACAACAAGTACGGACCTTCAAAGGGCTTTCCTGAGCTCAGAAGCCTTATAGCGGAGAAGTATTCCAACTATGGGGATTTCACGGCTGATAATGTCCTGGTCACTGTTGGTGCCACGGAGGGGTTCATGGCGACAATGCTCAGCGTGGTTGGACCGGGGGATGAGGTCCTTTATCCTGATCCAGGTTTTGTTCTCTACAAGCCGCACATAAGAATTGCAGAGGGGAAGCCTGTGGCGTATCCCGTGTATCAGGAGAACGATTTTATGCCCACCCAGGAAGATCTTGAGAGCAGGATAACATCAAGGACCAAAGCGATCATTGTGAATTCTCCAGGTAATCCCACAGGCGGGGTTTTTGACGATGCCACCATCCGTATGATAGTGGACCTTGCGGAGGACTACAACCTCGTGCTCATCTCCGATGAGGTATATTTCAATCTTGTTTACGATTCTGAACCGAAGACATTTCTTGGTAAGTACGATAAGCTGATATTCATCAATTCCTTCTCAAAGGAATTCGCAATGACTGGCTGGCGACTTGGATACATAATTACGAGCAAAGAGATGGTGGAGCAAATAGGAAAAATGCATTACTACACAGTTGCATGTCCTCAGAGCCCAATGGAGTACGCTGCAATAGTTGCTCTAAAAGAGGCGGGGGATTATGTGTATGAGATGAGAGAGCACTTCAGAAAACGCAGGGACCTGATGTATTCCCTCCTGAAAGATATCCCGGGCGTGGAGCCAAATCTGCCCCGCGGAGCTTTTTACATGTTCCCGCGAGTTGATGTGGATAATGTGGTTGATGTTGTCAAGGAGACGGTGAAGCGTGGAGTGCTCTGCACCCCAGGAGAGGCATTTGGAGAGAATGCAAAATCGCACATTCGCTTTTCATACGCTGCAAGTGAGGAGCACATACGCAGGGGTATGGAGGTGTTCAGAGAGGTTGTGGAGGAGTTTCTAAACTGATATGCTTTATTTAACATAACGAACCCTTATATTGGCCTCTTCTATTCAGGGACTGGTGATTGCAATGAATTATGGAAACATTCTTCGCGTGAATTTGAGCACGGGGGAAGTGAAGAAGGAGCCAGTCACTGAGGAAATGGTGAAGAAGTACATTGGTGGCCTCGGATTTGTCTCTTATTTCATGTACAGGGAGATACCTAAAAATGCGGATCCCCTTGGCGAGGAGAATAAGATAATAATTGCTCCAGGAGCGCTCACGGGCTTTGGAATACCAACTGCAAGCAAAACCGCACTTGGCGCCAAATCGCCACTTACAGGAGGATTTGGAAGAACAGTGGCCGGTGCTCCCCTTGGTCCTGAATTGAGAAGGGCGGGATACGCAGCGCTCATAATTGAGGGCAAGAGCGATGAGCCAGTAATAATTAGGATTGAGGATGATGATGTGAGCATTGAACCCGCAACTGATGTATGGGGCAAGACAACAAGGGAGGCGCAGAAAATTCTGAAGGAGAAGTATGGGAAGGTAAGTACAGCGGTGATTGGGCCTGCAGGTGAGAATCTCAGCAAGATAAGCGGCGTGGATTTTGAGGAGCGTCAGGCGGCAAGGACTGGAATTGGCGCTGTGTTCGGATCCAAGAAACTTAAGGGAATAGTGGTGCGCGGCACAAAGGAGCCGGAGGTTGCTAACAAGGGAGAACTTGTGAAGTTGATTGCAAAATGGGCCAAAATAATAAAGGAGCATCCCGCCACGAAGGATGATATGGGGTATGGAAGCGGAGAGTTCCTGAGGTGGATGAACCTTGAACGCGGCACCTTCCCCACCAGAAACTGGCAGTGGGGCTATTTCCAGAGCTTTTACGACAATGCCAAGGAGGGCGAGCTTCTCGGCATAGATCCATACTACTGGGTTCCCAGGTACCGCGATGGGCGCAATCCCTGCCCGAACTGCACCAAGCCATGCTCCCAGGTCTTCAAGCTCACCAAATACCGCGAGGGTGAAAAGGTGGATGGTCCCGAATACGAAACCCTCTACTCCCTCGGCTCTGAGCTTGAAATAAGTGATCCTGAAGCGGTTGCATACCTCAATTTGCTTTGCGACGAATACGGCCTGGACACAATCTCGGCTGGCGTAACCATCGGCTGGGCAATGGAGGCCTACGAGAAAGGACTGCTCACGAAGGAGGATACAGATGGCCTTGAACTCAGATTTGGAAATGTGGAAGCTGCAGCTGAGGCGCTTCGCAAAATGGCGTATCGCGAGGGCAAGCTTGGCGAGCTACTTGCGGATGGTAGCAAGGCAGCCAGCGAGAAACTCGGAAAGGGAAGCGATAAATTTGCCATACATGTTAAGGGTCTTGAGCTTCCCGCCTACGATGTTCGTGGCATAAAGGGTATGGCCCTTGCTATCGCGGTATCTTACCGTGGAGCATGCCATCTAACCGCCGGGGTGTACGGCACGGAGCTTGTGGGCAGATGGTGGAAGTTTGACGGCATTGATCGTCTCAGCGCCGAGAACAAGGGATTTGAGGTGAAGATGCACGAGGACCTTATGCAGGTATATGATGCCACCGGCATATGCAAGTTCTCACGCCACATGTTCTTCCTTGAGGGCATACCAGAGCTTTTGAAGGCAGTCACGGGTATTGAGTTCACCAATTCTGATCTAATAACAATCGGTGAGAGAATATACAACCTTGCCAGGGCGTTCAATGTTCGTGAGGGATTCACCAGGAAGGATGACACACTGCCATACAGGGTAATGCATGATCCGATACCCAAGGGCAAGAGCGCTGGCTCATATGTGAAGGAGGAGGAACTTCAGCACATGCTTGATGAGTACTACATGGCACGGGGATGGAGCAGAGATGGCGTGCCCACAAAGGCAAAACTCGTCTCACTTGACCTGGAGGATGTGGCCGAGGAGATAGGCGCAGGCATCTAATTTTCTTTTTTCTTTGGGAGCTGAGCGCATGCGGGTTTTTATCACGAGGGGGATTCCCCAGGAGGGTATTGATATTCTCATCTCTGGCGGGGTTGAGGTGGATGTTTTTCCCCATGACAGGCAGCCCACAAAGGAGGAGATAATTGAAGGTGTGAGGGATGCGGATGCCCTCATTTCTCTTCTCACGGACAGCATTGATGCAGAGGTTATTGATGCAGGAAAGAATCTGAAGGTGATAGGCAACTACGCTGTGGGATACAACAACATTGATGTGGATTACGCCCGTAAAAAGGGGATAGTGGTGGTCAATACTCCCGGAGTTCTCACGGATGCCACGGCAGATTTAACCATGGCCCTGATTTTAGCCGCATCCAGACGGGTCTTGGAGGGGGACCGATTTGTAAGAGAGGGAAAATTTAGAGGATGGGAGCCAATGCTTCTTCTTGGCCTTGAACTTAACGGTGCGGTTCTCGGCATAATCGGTGCGGGGCGCATAGGCCAGGCGGTTGCCCGCAGGGCAAGGGCGTTTGGAATGAAGATCCTCTACTATTCCCGCACCAGGAAGTTGGAATTTGAGAGCGAAATAAATGCGGAGTTTGCTGATCTGGACACCCTTCTTGGAAGGAGTGATATTATCTCGGTGCATGTGCCCCTCACAGCCGAGACAAGGCATCTTTTGGGCAGAAGGGAATTTGAGATTGTGAAACCAGGAGCCATCATCGTTAACACCTCCCGTGGAGAGGTTATTGATGAAAGTGCTCTGATTGATGCTCTCAAATCCGGCAGGGTGAGTGCGGCGGCGCTTGATGTGTTTTACAACGAACCTTATGTGAATCCCGAATTGCTATCAATGCGTAATGTTGTGCTCACTCCCCATATAGGGAGTGCCACAAGGAAAACCAGAGTGAATATGGCCAGGATGGTCTGCTCCGATGTACTTCGTGTTCTCAGGGGTGAGGAGCCACTCAACAGGGTTGTGTGAAACATCCCGAATCTCTTTTTTCTATGCTTTTTGCTCTAAACCATTTCCGTGGAGATTGCCTTCGGGAGCTCACTTATACTTATCTCCTTCTGATTTCCGCTTTCCATATTTCGCAGGACCACCATATCATTCTTGACCTCATCACCCACGATTACCACATACCTTGCGTTTATGCGGTTCGCATACTTCATCTGCTTGCCCAGATTGCGGTTTGTGAGGTCAATATCCACAGAAAAACCATGTTTGCGTAGATTGTGAGCAATCTTTATCGCATTACTGCGATACCCCTTTACCACCGCTATGAATGCATCAACCTCTATCTTCTCCTCTGGCCATACTCCTTCTCGTTTCATGAGGATTTCAAGCACGGCATCGCCCATTCCAAATCCAACTGCAGGGGTGTGGGGTCCGCCAAAAAGCTCAACCACATTGTCGTATCTTCCACCGCCAAGTATGGCTCTAAGCTCTCCCCTGGCATCATGCGCCTCAAATACAAGGCCGGTGTAGTATGCAAGTCCCCTCACAATTGAGAGATCAAAGGTTACCTTTTTTCCATAGGCATCAAGGAGCTCCTCCAGTTGCATTAGTTTCTCTCCCCGTTCACCCGGGCCCAGACGCGAGATCACATCTCCTATGCTTCCCCTTATTTTCAGCATGTCAGCGATGCTCTCGCAGGCATCCTCGCCAGCAACCCTGCTTAACTCCTCTTTAA
>JALSPD010000169.1 GCA_026986135.1 DHVE2 group archaeon | reverse complement strand
AGTAATCTCCTTCCACCCTGTACACTACTTCTTTTCCCATACCTGTGCCAGTATCAACAGCGGAGTTCCATGTTATCTCCACCGCAAGCGGATTGGTGGATTTTACAGTCGCATTTATTATTTTACCTCCTGTGGGAGGATCGGTGTCCTTCTGTATCGGGGCTTTTACAGAGACAATAGTTGGGTCCTTTCCGTCTATGTCTCTATCTCCGAGTATGTTGAGTATTCTAACTGAGCTCGTAATCTGTGCGGTGGCATCTGCCGCCACCTTCTCCCCTTGCTCTCTAAGGGTGATACCAACGTAAATGATGAGTGAGGAAGCAATGGCAGCAACTATTATAATTGCAATGAAAAGTATGAGTGTGGCAATTCCGATATCGCCCTCTTCCTTGCGGTAGATCCGTTTCATACTGTACGATTCAGTTGATTCTTATTTAAAGAATTAGATGTGATTATCAGGGTGTAAAATCAGAATAGAAACATTTATGATGAGCCGCAAGAATGGCAAAATTTTATATCCTGGAATGCCATTACATCTCATAATGGACCTGGATACCCTCATTGAGATCGAGTTGAAGAAGAAATTGGAAAAACTCATTGATGGTCTAAGCAGTACCATAGTGGAGCTGCATAAGAAGAGGCTGGGGTTGTCGGGAAAATCTTTAAGTAGGGATGAATATATCCTCCTCTTCAAGGAAATAAGGGAGTCCCTGGAGAGGTTTGCAGGCAGGAAGATTGCCGATGAAATATACACGGATATGTTGGATCTGCTGAATAAGGAGTATGCCGGGTGATGAAGATGGCTGGGTATGAATACCTGAAAACATATGTGGATGGACTTGACGAGAAAATTGAACGCGGAATTCCCAAGGGCCATATAGTACTTGTGTCAGGGCCTACTGGAAGCATGAAATCCACGCTCACATTCTATATGGCGTATAGATATCTTCAGAACAACAAAAAGGGCAATGTGGTGTACGTGTCCCTTGAGCAGAGCAGAGAGAGCCTGCTTAAGCAAATGGTGAGCCTGAATATGGACATAGAGAAACTTCCCAAGGGTACAGAGTTCAACGTGTTTGACTGGGGTCTTGTGAGAAAGATGGTAAAGGAATCTGGTACCTATGAGAAGGTTGATTGGATTAAGGCCATTGAGACTCCAATTAGGGAGTATGCGAAGGAGAAGAAGATAGATATACTGATCCTTGACTCTTTGCAGGCACTTTATGCCATTGCTGAGATGGAAAATCCAAGGAATCAGCTATTCTTCCTGTTTGAGACAATGAGAGAGCTGAGTTCTACAACCTTCATAATATCTGAAACTACCTATAATTCAATGAAGTTCGGAAGCTATGATGTGGAAGGATTCCTGGCCGATGGAATAATCCATCTCTCTATGGAGCGTGTGGGTAGAACTCTGGGCAGGTATATCTCTGTGATAAAGATGAGGGGTGTGAAACACAGCACCGACTACTACCCGCTCCTTGTGGACGAGCGTGGATTCAGGATAGTATCCCACTGAGGCATTTGCGGTATCTTTTTATACCCCTTTTGTTTATTATTGTAATATGGACTGTTCTGATTCTATAAATGCGCTTCTCCGTGATCTCAGGAAGGCCCTTAAAAGTGATGATGTTAAAAAAGAGGTTGAGAAAATAATCAGGCGTTATTCTCGCCGATATTCGCAGAGGGGAAAATCTCACGATAAGAGTGCAGATTATTATGTTAGAGCTGGGGAATCATACTACATTGACGAGTCAAAACCAAAAATCATCTATAGGGTTTTTGAGCAGGTTATAAGGCATAATTACAGGGGGATGTGCATAACTCGCTCCAAGCCAGAGACACTTGAGATATACAGAGCGCACGATGATGTGGATTTTCGCTGGCTCAGCACTTTGCCCTGTGCAAATTGCGTATCTCCAGGTGATCTTTCAAAATTGCTTGCCATAATTAAAGAGTTCCTAAAAGGGGAGGGCAGGGGAATAATAATTGTGGATGGCATAGATTCTCTTATAGTTCACAACGATTTTACAAGGGTTATTAAGTTCCTTCAGAGTGCCAAGGATGCTGTGAGTGCGAGCAATGGCATACTAATTATATCCCTTAATATGAACGTGTTGGGTGATAAGGAAAGGGCCATGATAAACAATGAACTTGTGAGAATATCAAAAGAATAAATGATTTTCAGAGCGAAATGTTTATATCCAATCTACCATTTTTTTATTATATGCCTATCCCTGTTGAAATAAAAAAATTCCTCCGAAGGGAGGGTATAGTGCTTCTGGTGAGGGGCGCCCCAGGTACAGGCAAAACAACTCTGGCTCTTGAAATAATGAAAAATTACAATTTTGCCTATCTTGGTACGAAGAAAAATATAGAGGAGATGGAACGAACGCATCCCTGGATTTCAAAGGATATGAAGGAGAAGATGTTTGCGATAGAGGAGAAATATTCCTATGAGGATACGCAGAGCTTTGGGCAGATGTTCTATCTCGTACCTGAATCCTTAAGGCATGTTTTAAATCTACACGAAAGAGGTGATATTGAGGGAATAATTGTTGACAGCTGGCATGCGGTTATTAACGAGTTAAACCTGAAAGCCATGGAAGAAAAGGAGAGAGAAGAACTCTATGACTCCAGTTCTCTTTTTATGAAGATTGTTAGATTTTCGGACAATGGGGTGAAGTTCATCATTGTAAAGGAGGGAGAAGAGGACGATGAGCTATCCTATCTTGCTGATGGCTTAGTTACCATGTACAGAAAAATAGAGGATGGTCGCATTTACAGATGGCTCCAGATAGAAAAACTGAGGGGTGAAACAATAGGAAAAAACAGGTATTTTTACACTCTACAGGGCTCAAGATTTACCCATTTCACATCAGGATCTTTTAAACATCCCCGAAACATAGGTGGCGTGGATAAGGAGAACTTAAAATACATTGAAAGTGTTTATTTTGGGGATGTTTTCAATTATAAAAGTGGGAATGTAATAGTCTTTGATTACGGTGAATATGTGCCGAAGAACTATAAGATTATACCTATAATGGGCTTTATTGCTGGGCATATTGTTCGTGGGGGAAAAGCACTCATAATCCCTCCAAACGACATTGATATGAGTGAGTTGAAATACTTCATCTATCTTTTTGCGCTTGAAAGATTTTACAGCAATATTGTGTATATTCACGGTAGCGATGCAATGGAGAGTTTTTCAAAAAAGGTGAATATGTCCAAGCCCCATGACATCGTAAAGGCTGTTCTGGATGAGCTCAATGATTACTCAGGTCCCACACCACCCGTGGTTATTGTTGGATACGATAGACTTTACAGTTATCTCACATCCAGAGAAATAATGCAGGTTCTTTATCGGATCAAAGATGCAATAAAAATCAGAGGCGGCGTAATGCTCATTGCTGGAAATATAACGGACAAGGAAATAAAGATCTTCAGTTCAAGCATATCAGAGGTCTATGTAAAATTCCATAATAACGGGGGAGATGTTATCATGTACGGTATTAAACCCTGGACACATGTGTATCATCTGGATGTGAAATACAATCGCTTTCCACGGATAGTTAAGAGGGTGATGGTATGAAAAAGCTCCTTCTTGTGGAGGATTCTGAGATGTTTTATCATCTGCTTACAAAAGCCCTTAAAAGAGTGGATGTCAAATGGGCAATGGATGGAAAAGACGCTTTATTGAAAGTAAGAGAGGTACAGCCAGATATTATGCTGGTTGATGTGGTCCTCCCTGATATGAGCGGTATTGATCTGATTAAAAAAATAAAAGATATTCATCCTAATGCAAAGATAATTGTGATAAGTGGGATAGATCATGACGAGGTACGCAGAGATGCCCTCAGGGCGGGGGCGGTGGATTACATATCAAAAAGTGCAGGGTTGAACTATTTAAGAGAAAGAATATACAGAGAAATTGAAGATTAAAAATTCTCTGCAGGACATGTTCCAAGACAGTCCAGACAGTGGATGCACAGATCTTCCCGTATCCTTATCTTGTTTTCTTCATCTATATAAAGGGCATTTGTAGGGCAGCGCCCAACACATACTCCACACCCTACACATCTTACTGCTCGTATCACAAGGCTTCTGGCAGGCTTGATGTAATCTTCCACAACTTCTATATTTTCTCCATCTCGCCAGCTTCCCTCTGGAAGAGCATAGAGCATGTTTTTTATCCTTTCAATCTCATCGCTTTCAACATGCAGGGTTTTCCAGCCTTCGCCAGTAAATCTAACCTCTGGAGCTCTTCTTTCAACCTGCCATTTTCCTGCCCATTTTGGTGGTCTTTTCCATCTCCATGCACTATCTGCCCATTCCTCGGGAATATTGTGCTCGTTTGCAAAATTTCTCAGGTAATCTTCCCATTTTTCAAGAATATTTGAATGCATTTTTATTACTTCAAAATCGGCCAAATCAGAGGATGGACATAAGTAGCACCCTATTCTGGTAAGTCCCCTTTTGTACCATATATTTATAGGCGCATTTTTCCACAGAAGATACAGCCATACTTCCAGAGAGCTCCAGTTCTGGATGGGGCTTGCAGATAGCTGATTTGGAACCCATTCATTCTTCCAAACCCGTCCCTTTTTCATACGTTCTTCGCTCTCGTATCTTCTCTGTCCAACCAGTGTTAGGAGTCCTGAAGGATAGTGCTCCAGAATGTATCTTGTGGTTGGTCCAAGTTTGCATACTTTGCAGCACCATCTGTAATCTCTACCAGGAGGTCCAAAAACAGGAAGTGCTTTCCAGAAGGCATCATCCGCGGAGATCCGATCAATAGAGATACCATATTTCTTTTCCACCTCTTTCACATGTTCCACCGTTTCAGGGAGTTCAATTCCGGTGTTCAAAAAAAATGTTTTGAATTCAACTCCGCTTTCAATGGCTAGAAGTAACGTGGCCATGGAGTCCTTACCTCCACTGAAGGAAACTCCCATCGGAAGGTTATGTTCTTTCCAGGTTCTTTTTATGAATTCAACAGCTTCTCTCTCAATTATTCTAAGATGCTCAATGTTGGCCTTAACCATGTCTTCCACAGGGGGATCTTTTCCCACCTCAAAATTTCCGTATCCACTGTATCTTATTTTAACAGCGATACCCCTTTTACTGTTTTTCATTTCTTGTGAGTTCATCTTTGCAATACCCACCGCAAATGGTCTGCCATCTGGGTCCCTTATTATGACATCATCGCCCTTCTCCAATCCTTCGGAAACCTCTTTTACTCCAGGTACCATTAGATTTTTACCAGAAAGTATGGGTTTTACCGCACCTTCGTCAGCAACTACCCAGCCCTTTCTGGCGCATTTGTTTAGATAGTAAGCGCCTTCAAGCCTCAATACCAGTTTGTGTTTTCTTGAATCGGGATCAAATCGTAGGGACCCTATAACCTTCCCAGAGATTATTACCTCTTCCATTCTGTCTCTGTGAGGAACCCTGTTAAAAAGAATGATGTTCCTGTCAATTCTACATCCAAACTGCCTTTCCACTGCGGAGTTAAGAATATCTATATCTCCTTTAAATCCTACCTTTACCTCACCCGGGGGCGTTATTTTTACATCCACACCTTCTGATCCGCAGAGAGAGCATTTTTTTCCAGCAAGTGGAACGTTGCATTCTGGGCACCATTTAAGTTTGATCCTCCCGAGATATACTGGCTTTCCCATCCTCACTCCTTAGGCAGTTCTATTACAAAAATGCTTCCTCTGGGTTTGTTGTTTTCAACTTTGATGGTTCCGTTATGCATATTCACAGCTTTTTTAACTATGGCCAGCCCCAATCCAGAACCGCCTCCCTTGTATTTAACAAAGGGTTTAAATATACTATCTCTAAGATGCCCAGGAATGCCAGGACCATCATCTACAATCTTGACCGTTACTTTTTTACCCTCTTCTTTAATAATTACCTTTACGGTTTTCCCTCCGTGCGAAAACGAGTTTTCAACAAGGTTTACTAGCATTTCCTGAAGTAGCAGAGGGTATCCTCTTATTGCACCTTTGTCTCCTTCTATCGCAACGAGTCCTTTGGGATACTTTTTAAGCACTATCTCTGAGGCTGATTCAACAATCTCTTTTATAGATATTTCCTCTTTTGAGTACTCTTCCTTTAACATTTCCATCCTGGAGATGGTTTTTGCTTTGTTAATAAGATCAAGGATAATGGAGGTGGCGTTCTTTATTTCTTTCGCGTAATCTTTGCTGTATTCCTCAAGAAGAAGTTCAGCATATCCGTCTATAACTGCGAGAGGCGTTTTTATGTCATGGCTGACTATGTGTAATAGGAGTTCCATCATCTCCCTTGATCTCTCTATATTTATCTCCTGCTCATAGGTGTTTATTCTTGCTCCAAGATTGGAAGCTATGAGATCAACAAGGTACCTTTCTTCATCCTCTATTTCCCCCTTCTTTACTACTCCTATGGCTCCATAGAGTTTACCAGAAAAGATCACAGGTGTTATGTATTCCTCAAACCTACCAGCTACTTTTTCTTTACCTATAAATCTCAAAGAATTCATACGATATGGTTGATTGTATCTCAGAATCCATTCAAATTTTTCTTTTGGTTTATGCGGATCTTCATGCAGGGCCCAACCGAAATGTTTCTTTAAATGCACCTTATCCCCCACAATCTCAACAATGTATGCAGAATCAAATGCAAACTCTTGTTTAAGC
>JALSPD010000168.1 GCA_026986135.1 DHVE2 group archaeon | reverse complement strand
ATCAGGCTCAACGTACAGTTATACGGATACCGGAGTTAGCAATGGAGTTACGTATTACTACTACGTGACCGCTGTGAATTCCTACGGTGAGAGTGATAAGAGCAATGAGGTTAGTGCGACGCCGCATGCGAGCAATGTGGCTAAGGACATACTCTTTGTGGATGATGATGGGGGAAAGGATTATGATACGTACATAAAGAGCGCACTTAGTGATGCAGGATACGGTTATGATGTATGGGACACGGCGAGCAGTGGCACGCCTGATGCGAACACGCTGAGCAAGTATAAGGTTGTGATATGGAGCACGGGATCAATGTGGGAGAACACGCTTACGAGCGAGGAGCAGAATGCGTTGATAGCGTATTTGAACAATGGTGGGAAGCTGTATTTGAGTTCACAGGATCTGTTGTGGGATTTGAGTGGCGGGAATGATGGAGCGATAAGCAATGAATTTGTGAACAACTATCTTGGTGTGAGCAGTGTAGCGAATGACAAGAGTTACGGCGAGGTCAAGGGAGTGAGCGGAGATCCGATAAGCGGGGGATTTGGGAGCATAACGCTAAGCTATCCGTTCTACAACTATGCGGATGAGGTGGGAGTAGGATCAGGAGTGGTGATATTCAAGGACAGCAGCGGAGCAGCTACGGGAGTGAGGTACGATGGAGGCAAGTACAGGACCGTATTCACTGCGTTCTCGTTTGAGGCGGTTGAGAAGAACAGTGCGAGCACAGGAGCGCAGCTTATGAAGAGGATTATAGAGTGGCTGATGAACGGAGGAGGCAACAATGGAGGCAGTGCACCGAGCGCACCGTTGAACCTGCAGGCGACGGCGGGAGATGGGTATGTGAAGCTAAGCTGGACTGCGCCGAGTGAGAATGGAGGCAGTGTGATAACGCAGTACAGGATATACAGGGGCACGACATCGGGTGGAGAGACGTTCCTAGCGTCGGTATCAGGCTCAACGTACAGTTATACGGATACTGGAGTTAGCAATGGAGTGACATATTACTACTACGTGACCGCTGTGAATTCCTACGGTGAGAGCGATAAGAGCAATGAGGTTAGTGCGACGCCGCATGCGGCTAATTCGGGACTGTTATCCAATAAGATTCTATTTGTGGATGATGATGGTGGAAGTGTGGTGAATAAATATATTGAGCAGGCCTTGATAGATTCTGGGTTGACCAATGAGTTTGAGGTTTATGAATGGGATGTTTATCGCATTGGTTATTCCCCTAGTTACAGAGATCTTATTAATTATGGCATTGTGATATGGAGTACAGGATATACTTACAAATACACGCTTACCCCAGAAGACCAGCAAAATCTCATAAAGTACCTGGAACATGGTGGCAGACTGTATCTTTCATCTCAGGACTTTCTATGGGAGGTTACCGGTGGTTACGATGGTGCTGTGAACAATAGATTTGCAAATGATTACCTTGGTGTATTGAAAGTTCAGAATGATGTTGGGTATACCCGTGTGTATGGTCTCAGTGGCAATCCAATAAGCGGTGATTTCGGCGTGGTGTACTTCAAGTATCCATATCATAACTATGCTGATCGTCTTGGAATACGCTCGGATGCAAATCCCGTATTCGTGGATTATAAGGGCTATATCACTGCTGCCTCCTATCAGCATGGAAACTTCAAGACGGTGTTTACAGCATTTTCCTTTGAGGCTGTAGAGAAGAAGGACGCCAGTGTCGGAGCAGAATTGATGTATAATATAATTCATTGGCTTGCAAGTTAAGTATCGGGCGAAAACATTATATCTTTATTTTTTCTATGCTTTTTTGATGGAATCAGTAAAGGACCTATTGGTTGATATAAAAGAAAAATCAGAGCTTATCGTGGATCTAGCATATTCGGCTCTTATTTTTGATAGTGAGGATATGGCTCGTGAAGTGGAGAATCTGGAAAGAGAAATGGATGATCTGGTTTATAAAGTCAGGATAAAGACGATGCTTGCTGCAAACAATATAAAAGAGGCTGAGCAACTCTCTGGAATTTTGCAGGTGGCAGATGCAGCTAAAAATATCGCTAATGCAGCTACAGATATCGTATATCTGCTTGATTTGGATATAACAACACGTCCGTTTTTGCCTAGCCTGTTTAGTAAAGCTGATGAAAAACTCCATGTGGTGATGGTAAGCGATAAATCTGGAATTGTGAACAGGACAATTGGTGATCTTAATGTAGAGGCGGAGACGGGGGTTCGTATTATTGCCATTAAAAGGGGTAAAGGATGGATATATGATCCTGAAGGTGATGTAAGAATAAAATCAGGAGATATTTTGATAATAAGAGGTACTGAAGATGGCTACAAATTCCTTGATAGGGTTGCCAGGGGGGAAGAAAGTTGGGATTAGGTGAGATGCTAATTGAGATGAAAAATATATCTGAGTTGATGATTGACCTTGCATACTCATCGCTGATTTATAACAACAGAGAAATTGCAGAGGAAGTGAAATATCTTGAGGAAAAAATTGATGAAACTTACTATCGGATTCAAGAAGAAGCCATCAGGCAGGCGGTTGAAGAAGGAAATGTTTCCAAAGCTCTTGTTATAATAAGGCTCGCCACAAGCATTGAGGCCATATCTGATTCTGCAGTACAGATAGCAGATGTTGTTTTAAGGGATATAGAGCCACATCCCGTCATCAAAGAAAGCATTAAGGAAAGCGATGTCACTATTACCTTAGGAAAAGTAAGTGAGCGTAGTGTTTTGGCAAATAAAACTCTTGGAGAACTTAATTTGGCCAGTGAGACTGGTATGTGGGTAATCGCTATAAAAAGAAAGGGCAGATGGATATTTGGACCTACAGAAAATACTGTGGTGTTACCAGGGGATATTTTAATAGCGAAAGGCCCGTTAGAAGGTGTAAAGCATTTTAAAAATCTATGCAGTGGGCGGGATAGGACAATATGAGTTTCTAATAATAAACTCTCTATTTGTAGATTGTGATTGCGCGCATAATACTTTATCTATGGGGTACTTTAAAATATGGATTAAGAGTTTTTAGTGGGGCAATTCTTTATATATCTTTTCCATATTTCCCTGATGTTCAAAGGAAAAGATATTGTGTCTATAGGGGACCTATCAAAAAGTGATATGGAAAGGATTTTTGAGGTTGCTGAAGAGATGATACCTATAGCTAAGGGCGAGAGAAAAAGCGATCTTCTCAAAGGATATATACTTGCCAATCTATTTTTTGAACCTTCAACCAGAACAAGAATGTCCTTTGAAGCGGCCATGTACAGACTTGGCGGTAAGGTTTTGGGGTTCAGTAATCCTTCCTCAACCTCTCTGAGCAAAGGTGAGACCCTTGCGGATACTGTGAGGATGATGGATGCTTATAGCGATGTGATAGTGATTCGTCATCCGCTGGAGGGTGCTGCTAGGCTTGCAGCTGAATTTGCAGAAAATCCAGTTATAAATGCTGGTGATGGTGCAGGCCAGCATCCTACTCAAACTTTACTTGATATTTTCACGATACTTCAGGAATTTGCCCACGTGGAGGGATTAAAGGTTACCCTGGTGGGGGATCTGAGATACGGGAGAACAGTACACTCTCTTGCCATTGCTCTCAGTAATTTAGGGGCAGAGATACATTTAGTGTCCCCGAGAACACTTAAAATGCCGGGCCATATTTTAAGGGAGATGAAAACATCCCCAGAGGTCCATGAAAACATTGAAGAGGTTATTGAAATTTCAGATGTGTTTTATGTAACTAGGATTCAGAGGGAGAGGTTTCCAGACCCTACAGAGTATATGAAAGTAGCAGGATCATATAAGATAAGTCTAGAGCTAACTAAGCGTATGAAAGACACGGCTATAATTATGCATCCTCTTCCCAGGGTTGATGAAATTTCATTTGAAGTTGATAAAACAAAGCATGCAAGGTATTTCAAGCAGGCATTTTACGGTGTTCCTATAAGAATGGCCCTATTATCCCTTGTACTGGGGGTGATGTAATGGATGAGCAGGTACTTAAGGTTCAGAAAATAAAAAATGGGATTGTGATTGACCATATTCCTTGCGGTATGTCTCTAAAAGTTCTTAAAATACTTGGTATACAGGGTGATATTGGCTCTACAGTAACCCTTGCAATGCATGTTAAAAGTAGTCGTGGATGGAAGGACATTGTAAAGATTGAGGACAGATATCTTGATGATCGTGAGATTGATAAAATTTCTCTGATAGCACCCAGTGCAACAGTAAATTTTATAGAAAATTATAAAGTTGTGAGGAAGCATAGGGTAGAGATACCTTCAGTTGTAAAAGGAATTGTTAAGTGTATGAACCCGAGATGTATTACCAATCATAAAGAGCCTATACAATCTGAATTTTATGTGATATCAAAGACGCCGATAACAATAAAATGCAAGTATTGCGGTAGAGAAATGAATGCGGAAGACATCGTGGAGAACATAATATAAATGCGCAATATTTAAGACAGGAGATAAACATTTATCTCCACTTCATCCCCATCTTTAAGTCTAAATTTTTCCCTAAGACTTACGTCTGCTATTATCTCCACTATATCTTTATAGTGGCTCATTTCAGGGATTATGAGAGCACCCATATATCCTTCAATTGTTGCAAAAAATGCTCTAACATCACCAAATTTGCGTCCGTTCTCTACAAATCCTTTTAAGATAATATCATTTGCCTCTCTCAGATTCCTTGCATTATCTACATAGTTGGGATAAACTTTAATATTAAGTGTCCCTGGATATGGATCAAACATAAGTTTTTCCCTTATCTGTGAGCGATAGCCCTCTTTCATTATGTAATATCGGCCCTCCCCCAACCCACTTATAACAGTGCCCTTTAATTTTATTATTTTGGGTATGCCAAATATGGCGGAATACTCGTAGTATATCCTCTTTAAAATGTTGATCCCCGCGGGAGTTATTTTTACTTTCATATTTTTTCCAAATCTTTCCCTTCGGATCAAGCCTTCGGTTTCAAGTTCGCTAAGCCATCTGGAGGCACTCTGCTGACTGATGCCTATTCTCTTACCTACATCCTTAGTTGAAATTATTACGTAACGATCCATAGCTCCACGGAGTGCCAGTTCTCTTAATAGCATTTGAGCGTATGCCCTATTCATTTTCTATCACCAAATGATGGTTACTTAGTGTTACAATTTTGATTCCTTCTTTTTTGAGTTTTTCAATAAGATTTCTGTCATTGGTTACCACATATGCTCCAAGTTTTTTACCCGCTTCTATCACACCACTATCTCCTAGCATAGAAACCTCTATTATATTGTATTTTCTGGCGAGTTGTAATGCAGCCTTTCCTTCCCATCTTTTTTTTGATAATCTATTAAGTTCTCCAATAACACAGCTAGGTATATATATCTCTGGATTTCCAAGTAACCTTCTTAACTCAGTATCTATGTTGATCCTGAATTCAAATGGCATTAGAAGGGCATTGGTGTCGAGCACCACTCGCATTTAACTCACTACTTCGCCAAACGCCATATTCTTCTTTATTTTTATTATCTTTACTTTTACTTTCTGGCCCTTTCTTGCGCCAGGGACGTATATTACATAATTTCCATACCTTGCAATTCCATCACCGTCTCTGCTTAGATCAGTGATTTCTAAATCATAAATCTTCCCTTCTTTTACGCTTTCTGTGGCCATGCGGACATCAATTTTCGCTTGAACGGGTCTCATTGCACCGCATGCCTTGCAAACCAATATTTCAATTCTTCCATCTTTTCTTAGTTCTGTGTCAGGAGATCCGCATTCGGAGCAGAGCACATATGTGCGAACATAACTATCCACTCGTCTCTGTACCATTGAAGGAGAAATCCTGCCTTTAAGTATTAGCCTTTCTCCTTGGACAGTACCTGCAGTGCCTAACTCCCTCATAAGGTATTTATATATATGTGTCGGATCTCTATTTACCCTTTTAGCTATTGTAAGGAAGTTTCTTATAATTGTGTTTTTACCTTCTTGAAGCACCTCCGCTTTTGGAATTTCAAATCTCTCATGATGTTTTATGGTTTCAGGGAGCGAATCTCTTACTCTCTTTAACAGGAATTCATAATCGTATAGCTCAGTCATTTCAGACACCTTTTCGTGCATTGTGTGAACATTTAAAAAACTTTTTATTGGTTTGTCACAGGCGTCATTTTTATTGGTGTTCATATATCTATTTATCTAATCCCAAAACTGCCTATTTTTTGCATATTTTAGTTCTTCCTTTAAGATCCTTTTTACAACTTCTAATTCATCATCATAAGGGATGCTCAGTATTCTGGCTGCAGCAGTCAAACCTATTCCTCTACCTGCAAGAGCCATGGCGCCTATTCTTCTGTGTCTACGTAATAAATGCGAGATGCCAATTAGTCTCTCCATATCAGAAGCTTTAATTTTATTTCCTTTTTTTATTTCATTTATCAGTTTTTCCTCATATGGTTTAAGAAGAGTAACCCTCACACTTCCGCAGAAAGGACATATGGCTTTCTCAAAATTTTTTACCTTTATATGCATGCTCTTTTTACAGGAGAGACATAGCAAAATCATTTCTTCGTTCATTAGTCTTTTATGTACTGCTTCAAGCACAGGTCTAGTGGCCAATATTGGTGAAGCAAGATCACCCTTTGATTCAAGAAGTAGTTTTGCTTCATTGCTTAGTTTTCTGAATTTTATTTTGATATTCCCCTTTTGTATTTCTTTTAGAATTTTTTCTGCATTTTCTATGTCCATATAATCATGCAATATCTTATTGAGTACCTCCCTGTATAAGACACTGTTTTTATAGGTGTTTGCAATCTTCTCAATTTTTGTATTGGTTATGCTGGAATTTTTTCCTATAACTCCCATTTTTCTGGCTACATGTAGGAATGTATATTTGAATACTCGTGAGTTTTTAATGACGATTTTTAATAATCCACGAAGGTTTGTCAATTTTTTAAAAATATTTTCAATATCCTTCTCTGCTACATGTGGATTAAAAAACGCTATACTGTATGGAGTTATGCTAAATTCCACGCTTTCTCCAATTTTTTGCGAAAGTAATGATGATATTGCAAGTCCCAGTGTGTAATTTCCTTTGGTACCTCCGCGTATGCCCACAAATATCAAATTTTCACCCCTTTCAATGGTTATTTCATCTTTTTTCCATAGTTTAAAATTTTCTAGTTTCTCTTTGGCTTTATCATTCATAAATTTCATTGTGGGATCCTCTATGGCTATCTCGTATGGCACCGGAATTTCTTCACCAATCCATCGAGGGGGTATTGAGATATCCATAATGTATTCCACAATAACCTTTTCTCCATATATGTTAATAACCCTCCATGTTTTTCCGCCCATTACAAAACTCTCTCCCGGATTTAATGTGGAAACAAATCTCTCATCTACAAGGCCTATGAATTTTCCGTCAGTGCTTACCACCCTGTAGGATTTCTCATCCGGTATCATTGAAATGTTATCGTAGAAATACATGTTCCCTCCTCTGCTTTTTCCAAATTCAAAGCCATCATACCATATCTTTTTATTCTCTTTTGCGAAAAAAAGTACTTCCTCAAATTCTTCCCATGTTAGGTCCCTAAATGGGTATGCAGATTTTACAATTTCATATGCTTCCATGGCATTTATCTTTCGCTCAGAATTGGCCATGGCAACAATTTGATTAAACAGGACCATTATGGGTTTTTTCCTTATTTTTACATTTTCTATCCATCCCTTAACCATCAATTTTGCGATTGCACCTGCTTCCCACAGCTCTACAGGATTTTCAGCGTATATTATCCCTTTAGATATAGCACCCTGCCTGTGTCCTGATCTGCCAACTCTTTGAATAAGTTTTGTAACCTGCCTGGGTGAATTGTACTGTATAACCAGATCAACAATGCCAACATCAATTCCTAGTTCCAGAGACGAGGTGCATATCAGCATTTTTATTTTTCCCTCTTTTAATTCATTCTCAACTTTAATGCGATGCTCTTTGCTAAGAGATCCATGATGAACTTCAATTGGCGGATCTTTCAACCACAGATTGTACCGCATTCCTATATCCTCAGCCGTGCATCTTGTATTTACAAAAAGAAGTGTTGCACGATGTTTCATTGCTTCTTTCCATATGTCAATAAGAGTTGATGCATACTCTTTTTCGCACCCCATAATTGCTGCGACATCATCCGCGTTTTCAGTGGGGTATCGTACCTCAATGTTCGCTATGTTTTTATCTCTTATTTTTACAGTAATTATCTCTTTATCAGGTGATAAAAACTTCGCAATTTCTTCCGGATTACCAACAGTGGCTGATAGTCCTATAATTTGAAAATTGGTTAATCTTTTTAGTCTCTCAAGAGCCACCGCCAGCTGAGCACCTCTCTCATCTCCAGCGAGCTCATGAACTTCGTCCACGATTACAAATCTAACATGTCTCAAGGCGTCTTTTAATTTTTTTCCTAAAAACATTATTTGAAATGTTTCTGGGGTGGTTATCATTATGTCTGGCGGATTTAACGACTGTTTTCTTCTTTCACTCTGTGGGGTATCTCCGTGCCTTACGGATATTTGTATATTTAATTTTTCTCCAAAATATCGCAATCTTTTCAACATGTCCCTGTTTAAAGCTCTTAGTGGTGTTATATATATGCATGAAATGCCTTTTCGTGGTTCTTTGGAGTTTACTATCCTATGCATCACAGGTAAAATAGCTGCCTCGGTTTTTCCAGATCCGGTTGGGGATATTATAAGAACATTTTTTCCTTCTAAAATCAAAGGTATTGCGATTTTTTGTATTTCAGTTGGTTCCTGAATACCCTTCTCGTATAGGGCAGATACTATATCTTTGCTAAGTTTGCTTAACATTTGTCAACCCTTAATGTGTTCTTTTAATTACTTTTTTCTTCAAAATATGCCAGTTTTTTCTGTTCGTATTCTTTCATTATTTTTTTTGCACTTTTCCATGATTTCCTGGTGTGCGGAGGAAGTTTTCTATGTTTATTGTAATATTCCTTTATAAATTTGTATGTTCTGGGATCTGCAGGATATCCAGATCCGAAATCTCCTATTTCTTTAGATATCTCTTTTATTATTTTATCTCTCTCCACTTTTGCGATTATAGACGCTGCACTAACCTCTGGATATTTAGCATCGGCTTTATGTTCTGATATTATTCTTGGTCTAAAAAACTCCGGAAGATTTCTACATATTTCTTTAGCAAAACGATCTGCATTTACATCCGCAGCATCTACATATATAATATTACCATTTAATTTTAGAATTACCTCAGAAAATATCTTGACCTCTATTTCATTGATTGTTATGGTCTCCCTTAATCTGTCAATCTCTTCAGGTTCTACAATTCTCACGACGATCTTTGTAGCAGTCTTTTTTATTTCTTCTGCAAGAAATTCTCTTTTTTTGGGGCTCAACTTTTTGGAATCTTTTACCCCTATTGAGCTGAGGTCTCTGCGATCTGCACATACTCCTGCAACCACCATGGGGCCTATTACGGGGCCTCTTCCTGCCTCATCAACACCACAGGCCATATTAATGTCCTCCATTATCTTATTTTGGAAATTGTAAAAGATTCAATGACTACTTCATTTTTGAATATATGAAACTCTACCCATGCTGTAGTCTTTGCAGTTGGTATGCCAAGAACTCTGAAGTAATGTTTTCCCTCTCTCTCAGTGAATTCAATAACCCCATCCGATAACCGCTTAAATAGTTCCACAGTCCTCTCTTCATGCATTCCAGAGTTCATAATATAGAAACCCAGACTTCCATCTTTCCTTACCATCGCACTTACCCTCTCTATAAAATTGGACATTTCCAGAGGATCTATGAAAAGCAGAAGTGAGGAAATAGGTATCATTATTCTATATCTCTCAAACTCTGAGGTTTTTCTTTTTAAAACATTCAGCAGGGTGTCCAGATCTTTTCTATTTTCTAACAGAACCACGTTATTTTCATCATAGTCAAAGTCCAAAAATTGTGTGGGTATTGAATAAAGGTCAATAAATCTAAGATTTTTCAAATTGTTATTATAATTTGAGAGTATGTCTTGAATTGTTGTATATGGTTTATCAACTGTTATAATAACAGCACCTTCTCCATTTTCAAGTGCCTTTGAGATGAGGTAGAGAGGAAAACGTGTTGCACCAGTAAATGTTTTTCCTATGAAGAAAATATTGCTTCCTTTTTTAAAGCCGCCACCAAGCAAAATATCAAATTTTTCAAAATTCTTAATCAATATATCAGCCTCCTTAAACGGATATTAATTTCGTTGTTATCTGATCCCATCTGTATAATTTTTGGGGATCTACGTGGTTTAATGCTCTGTATCATATAAACTCCGTGAAAATCAAAGATTTTAAGATAGTTTCTTGTCAAATACATTATATTTCTTTTTACTTCGCTTTCTTCTGGAAGTATGCCAATGCCAATATCTCCCCATTCGCTAAGCCAGTTTATCCCTTGAGTTACAAGAGTAATTAATTCCTCTCCGGAATACCTTGCTTCAATTGGTCCGTATTCTGTTATATCTAAGACCGGCCCTTCGCTTATTCTGTTTAAATATTCCATAACACTTTTCCATATAGCATGCCTATCTTCAGGTGTTTTTGAAAATCCGTCCACAATGTAATTCAATTTTTCAACAAGAGGAGTACTTTTTATTATTTTTAAAAATCTGATTTCTGACTCGTCTATATGTGCTTTTATTATTCTATAGTATTCTTCAGTTGAAAATCTTTCAGATGGTGCTAGGAGCACACCCCGGTGTGATTTTATATTGGATATGGCTATGCTGAATAATATAACATTGTAAATTTCCTCGGGAACATCGTTGCTAATTTCAATAACATTATATGTACCTGGAGATAATCCGCCCCCCAAGTAGATGTCCAGATCCCTTATGCCGGTAGATATCATTTTTGTAGGGGATACAATACCTAGTTTCCCTTTTTTGTATTTCTCGGTAGATTTATAAAACATGTATTTTCCTTCAGAGCCACCTATTACATACGTTTTCTTTAGTTTTTTCTTTCTTACCTGTTCTATGTTTATCACCTGAATTGGATAATCACCAATTTTTTCCACATCTATGGTGAGTAATGTATCAACAATTGTTATTAGCTCTATATTCTTGTGGATTGTGGGGATTACCAGGTTTAATCCTCCATTTTTAACAAGATCCTGATGAAGCAGATATACAATCTCTTCAACAGTCACCGTATCATGGCGCATTTTATAATCTAGTACAAGTTCATCAATGTCTTCAATCAACAATACGGATCCATTAGGTATTCTGCTGGCGTATAGATAAAGATTTTTCAATTTATCTACAGTATGGTAGAGTGAAAAATGGTCAATATATCTGGGTTCAAAGTCCTCACGTCCATCTCCCTCTACCTTAATCTTTGCCCCGCTTAAAAATGAATAAGCATAGAATTTTTCATTTTGGGATATTGTTTTTGCTAAGTATTCAGCAATCTCCCTATATTTTGAGTTGTAATCACCGCATACAACTACATCTACGGGATTATCTTGGGATACAACTTTTAATTCCGGGGGTATAGTGAACTTTTTTGTCTCCACATATCTTACTTGGGATCCTGAAGTTAGCACCATTCTATCCATAATGGGTATTTCTCTTTTATGTTTAATTTTTTCGTTTGCGAAAGTGATAAATAGGGGATTTGCTATATTTTCAACGATGAAACGTGTGGTATCGTTTGCCCTTGCAATGCTTTTTTTCACAACATTATTTAGTATTATATTACATCAGACACCATCATATCTATCTTCTATCTCAGATCATCCCGAGATGAGCTATGACGAATTTTTAAGGTCCTTAAAAAAATATATTGAAGACTACAATGAGAGTTCTCTTAGAAAATGGGTTAGTTTGCAGGATCCAATGTCTTCTTTATATAAGGATACTCCTGTTTCTTCCGGAGATTTTGTGGATGGTAATGTGAATAATTGTATTGAAGAAAAATATGCTTCCCGTTTAATTCATGAAACAGCGGGACCTGTTTATCGTACAGAGTTTATAAGGAAAGATATTGTAAAGTATGAGTGGGAATTGCTAACGGAAAATCGCCGCAGATGGGAGGTTCGTCATTGGCTCAATACCCTTGAGGGTTATCGTGTAAAATATGCTGAGGAATTGGCTAGTGGTGATAGCAGGTTTTGGTATATGAAAGATTGGTACAATGATACTCTTATTGATCATCTTGAATGGCTTTGCTATCTTCTTGATAATCAAATAGATAACTGGAGGTTAGCCTATCTGATAGAATATGGGATAAAAAGCATAGACGACAAAATGATTGGACCATTCAACGTTCATAGTAATCCTGAAACAGTTTCTGAAAGTTCACCTAATTATAAATCTAAAGGTGGAGTTAACGTTACATTGCATATTGTTGATTACTATTCTGGCGAATCTGATTGTTATTCAGGTAATGACATATATATGCGGATCTATATTGGCAGCTCTTCTTGGACATTTACAGGTCCTGAGGATGAGGATTCTTGGTCTGGAGATGCCACGTTTACAGCATATGTTACTGCTAATACTGTTCAGATAACGGTTCATGTTTACGAGGATGATTCGGGAGCCTGTGGGGGTGATGACGATTATGGTTCTTTTACCATTACTTATAATACCGTAACCAAAACATGGAGTGGGGATACATCTTCACCATATGCAGAAACAAGTGGCGATGATGGGTGGGCAGACGTATGGTTTTTTGTAGAAAGTGATTCTGATAATAATCCCAGAACTGTTGCACGGGGAAGCGATGGTGCCGGGTATCTGATAACGGAGTACAATGGCAAAACCAACTACAATGATCCCCAGGACACTTGGGAATTTGAAATAACTCAGGATGATATATCTACTAAGCAGACCATAGTGTTTCAGATGACCCCAAATCAAAATGCTGATTATGATGTTTATCTGTATGATCCCAATGGGAAACTTTTAACCTCCGCAGCACATGTGGGTGATGGGGTTATAGAAAGTGTGGTTTATAGATTATCATTAAGTGATACTACAGGTACCTATTCAGTGGTAATAAAAAGAGTGGCGGGATATGGACCTTATACTTTTCATTTTGATGTTAGAGATATGCACACAATATCAGTTTCTGTTACCGGGCTTGGTAGTGAGTCAACTACTGTTATCTACTATAAGTTTGGAAGTGAAAGGACCATTCCTTTGAATTCAGATCATCCATTTTTTGAAGACCTATGTGACAATCAGACTACAGTATCCATAGGGGTTCCTGATGGATTATATACTTACGATAATACCTCATATTATATTACCCGCGATACATCTATAGTGGTCCATTTTTACAGAACACCTCTTAAAATTGTTATCAACGAAGTATCGTCTGTTGGTTCAGGAAGCGATGAATGGATTGAGTTGTATAATGCAGGTACAGAGAATGTTTATCTTAATGGATGGATACTTACGGACCAAGATGGAAATACCTATACGATCCCTGATGACTTGTATTATATGCCACCAGGAAAGTTTTTGATTATTTATTCAGGCAATGGAGATAATCAATATGATTTTTCCACGGGATATGCGATCCTTCATACAGGTATTGAGAATATGTGGAACGATGATGGAGATGATGTTCTTTTGATATATAATGGGCATTATATTGATTATATGGCATATTCACGTGGGTCAGGTGATCTTGATGTGGATTCTCCACCTTCGGGAATCAATTTTACCTTGGATGGTTCTGGGGCATGGGGCTGTGCACCTGCGCCTTACTTAGGAGGAAGTATCTCATTGGTTCCCAACGGAGTAGATAATGATCGTGCATCTGATTGGTATGTTAGCAATGGAAGTTCAGCCACCCCAGGAACTTCAAATTCGCCTCTTTTGTATGCTGTGGGCTATTCTCGTTCACCGGCGAATGTAAGTGTTGGTGCCAGAAATGTTTATCTGTTAAAGATAAAGTTAGGGGCTATAGGAGATACTGTGGGGGTAACCAACCTATCCATTGAATTGAAAGGAAATGCAACAGATTCTGATATTACTCACATCAAACTTTTTGAAGATGAGAATGGTAATGGTGAGTATAATGTTGGAGATAATCTAGTCCGCAACACCACTTTTTATGGTGGCAGAGCAATTTTTTCAAATTTGGGTCTTACTGTTGATCCCGGAAAAGAAATTTACCTGTTTGTTTTGGCAGATATTACCACATCTTATCTTGCCTATCATCATATATTTTCTGTGTCTATTTCTTCCAGTGATCTAGTACCTACGGACGCATCAACAATAGTGTTTACGCACGGTGATGTTTCTTCTAATGCTACCGAGATACTTCCTGTAGATCAGGCTCCTCCTAATGTGGTGTCTTCATCAGTCACACCTTCTATAATTATTGGTGGTAAGATGTATGTGCGTGAGAATTTCACTATTGATTTACTTTTCAATAAAGATATGCTTACCAATATAGATCCTGGCGTCAGCATCACATCAGCCAACGTAACTAAATCTGCCGGATACTGGTTAAATTCACGTACCTGGAGGCAGGAGTTTGTTATATATGGCAAATATGATGGGGAAATCCTTATTACTATTGCTGGTGCTAGAGACACGGCAGGAAATAGAATGGAGAGCTACTCCATAGCTCTTCATGTGGATACGGTACCTCCAAAGGTTCTCTATAGGACGAATATTAGTGGTCTTGTCTCTAGTGATTTCTCAATGTCATTCCATTTTTCTGAATATATGGATACCAGTTTATTCCCATCAATTTCCATTGATCCAAGTATTATTACGGTGACTTCTAGGGTGTGGACAACCCCTTCAGATTTGAAACTTGCTTTTTCAGTTAATATGAATGTTGAGGGTAAAGTGGAAATTCAGCTTTATGGATCAAAGGATGTGGTGGGTAATTCAATGAGGCCTTATTACTTTACAGTGGATGTTGATACAAAAAAACCAGCGGTGGAATCTCTTGTTATATCTCCAAATATAACTATGGATGGAAAGTTATATGTGAGGGATGATTTTGATATAAGTGTTACATATAATGAGGCTATGAATACCTCAATTTATCCAGGAGTGGCGTTTGGAGATCAGAGTGCGTTTTCCATAAAATCAATTAATTGGTTAGACAATAAGACTGCTCTCATTCGTATGTCATTGAGTGCAAGTATCTCAGAAAGGGTTGAATTGACCATTATGGGTGCAAAAGATATTGCAGGTAACATACAGGAAAACTATTCTTTCTATATTTATGCCGATAATATCGCCCCCACGGCAATTATTTCCCTTGATGATAAAGAACCTTTTGGGCCGGGTACAGTAAATATAACTATACAATTCAGCGAAGAGGTGGATAAGAATTCTACAATTTTTATATGCAGAAATTCTACATGGAATCATACCATTGAGGGTATATGGTTATCCTCCACCCTATGGCGTGGGACTGTGGATGTAGATTATTCTTGGAGTTCGGGAGTGTATGAGATATATGCTGTTTTCTCTGATACTGTTGGGAATACCAATAGCACAAGCAAAAATTTTACTGTAGATACAGACTCTCCAGTGGCAATATTTTTAGAGCCAACAATGAAGATAGTTGGACACAATGTGGTGAATATCACAATAAGCTTTAGTGAGGATATATCTCCAGATACAATTCATGTGGATTTTGGAGGATATCCGGTGGTTGGGCATTGGATAAACTCTACTCTCTGGACCGGAAGATACGATATAAAAGATGAATATGGTCCTGTAAATATTACCGTTTATGGTGCAAAAGATCTTGCTGGGAATGAGATGAAACCCATATCAAAGACGATTATTGTTGATACTAAAGGCCCAAAGGTATCAGATGTAATTTATCCTTTAAAAGTTGATGAGGGCGAAAAAATTAAAATTACTGCCACTATTGTAGATGAGTATTCTAACGTGACCTCAGCAATGCTCTATTATCGTACTCAAGATACAGATACATATACCGCCCTGAATATGAAAAAAGAGGGAGATAAATGGGTGGCCTATATTCCTGGGGACGATGTTATACCTTCCAAATTAGAATTTTACATAGTCTCGTATGATACATTTGGGAACTCTGCAGAAAGTAGAGGTTTTGAGATTTTTGTTACTCCTTGGTACCTTGTAAATTGGTGGATATGGGTTCTTCTGATGTTTTTGTTGGTAGGAATAGTAGCACTCTTAATACGAAGGAAAATGCTTCATGAAAAGGCTAAAGAAATTCCTATCCGTGGAGTGAAACCAAAGGTGATATATAGGAGTGAGGAAGTAGATGTGGGTGATGAGTATGAAGATTTCTATGAATGATACTGGAACTAGCGGATTCTTTGAAGAGCTGATTTTATTTGCAGTCGTCACCATATTGTTTGTTTCTACATTAACAATGGCTGCATATTATGGAAGTACAAAGGCTGAAGAGTACGCAAAGGTGGAATTTATAAATCAGGTCTATGATTTTGTGCAGAAAGTGCGTGGATACGAGAGAATACTCCACGATTCTGTAGAAGGGCTGTTTGACTATCATAAGATAAAGGGTTATAACAGTACAGAGATGCACAATCTTATCGCAAGGGATCTTGCTCCAAGTTTTAATTTCTTTATAAACATAACTGACTGCAGTGATTATGTTATTAAATACAACGCTACTTTTGGCACACCAGAGGATATAAAATATGGATACTACAAAGTGGTGGTGATATATCCTGTAAATATATGGGTTAATGATCATGAAGTGCATCCTGCTAAACTGGAGGTGATTGCATGGCGATAATTGTTTATGAAAGGGCCCAATCCGCGGTAGTTGATGCCGCTCTCATAGCGCCAATATTGATGATGATTCTCATGGTGGGGTACATTATTGCCTCATCTAATACAAATGTTTTCTTTACAGAAAGAAATGAAAAAAGATTTGCAGAGGATCTTACATATTCCATGCTTAAATCAACTATCCGCTATGTATGGTATTATGATTCCTCAGGTAATTTAATTATCTTGGAAGACAAAACTATTGAACATTTGATTTCGGAAGATTTGTATCTAAGATCTGTAGGTGGTGCAGACATAGCTACTTTGAAGATGGGTTTAGAAGAAAAAATAAATGTTACTCTCAGAAATATGACATATCCGATTTATGAGTATTCTTTACATGCTAGCTACCATGGAGTTCATTTTGTCATAGGTTCAGGAGTGCTTCCTGATAACAGGATAAGTTTTACAACATATATTGATATGCCTCAGAATAATGATAAAGCGATGATAACAATGTATGTATGGAGGGTGAGGTAAAATGAAGATGATAAAGAAGGAGGGAGGAAGAATACCGTTTGCATACGTGTTTGCCATAATTTTTGTTTTGATGTTGATGTTAGCTGGGATTTATGCCTCAATATTGGGCTATCACAACATAAACAGTGTACAAAAGTTCTATGAAGAGGCTGATGAAAATCTAAGGCATGTTCATGATATGGTACGTGAAAAGGCGTATCATATTGTAATGGATGTGATCCATAATGTTACCAAGAAGAGAGATCCCAAAATATACATGATTCAGTATTATGTTTTCCAGAATTTTTCTGAGTATATAAATTATACCTTTCCGCTAATAACTCAGGATTACAATATTACTGTCGGCAACTTCTCCATAAAAGTTGTAATGGACTATAAGAAGACGAGGGATTTCATAAAAAGTTACAGGTTAACATGGGTTAATTTTGATTATATGTTGGATAACAGGAAGGAGGGATACAGAAACAGCACGCAACTGCCCGTTTATCCCTATGTGGTTGGATTTGTCAATTATACGTATCATGATAAACGCACAGGATATGAGATTAAGAGAATGATGAAATATAACAGGATTATTTATTCACCTTTGCCATTACTTAAATTTGTATTTGATGAGTTTAACAGTTCTACCACGAATATGGGTGATTTTGGTAGATTGATGAGATATATTTTAACTACTATTGCCCAGTATAGGATTCTTGAGGGCTATGCAGCCGGAGCCTATGATGGCATTGAGGTGCCAGTAACAGAGGTGTTAACAAAGCAAGATGTAGAGAAGGCAGTGAATCTTGCATTAATGCTTCAAAGTGTTAGATTTTTCCATACTTATGATGAGGATGCTGCAAATGCCTTGGGTATACGTGGAATACTGGACAGATATGCCAGAACAGGGACTATTGATGCGGCAGATGTTTATTTCCTGTGGAACAATGTGGATGATGAGATTGCTGTAGGAAAGATAATTGGCCAGGCAATGTACAGCTATGCAGATAGGTTTGTTTATGAACTTTTTAGACTTTTCTGGGGTGATAATTTAGCAAACGAATACTTTGCAGATCCAACTCTCAAAGAACCTTTAATGTCTTGGAGTAAAATAAAAAATAAAGGAGAAGATTGGGCTAGGCAGATGCTTTATATCTATCTTGATAAGTGGAGGCAATGGCTGCAAATTCCAAAGGTTATATACCCTCATATGGATACTGCAGACATTAGCGTTGATTTTGATATAGTGCTTATATGGCTTACCACACCTCCTGTGGTTGTTACTGTTCCTGCAACTGCTAAAATGGAATGGACCATATATAATGATCCAGTCTCTGATACGGTTGATCTTATTCTTGATCCGGATGGAAAAAGGCAATATTTCACTCTGCATGCAATTGGTGTTTCACAAAGTACGGATATCCCTTTAGTGTTTTATCATACTTATGAGTATGATCTGGTCAAAAAGTCATTTGTGGATAAGCATGGGAATTATGCTGATGGCAATGAATATTACAATGCTTTCAGGTATGTTATTGATGCTTTGACCAGATCTATGAAAAGACGATCGGATACCTGGGATGATGTAACAAATAAAGGATTTGTAGATCATGCTGCCTATGATATGGCTCAGTTAATTGGAGATTCCTACGCACCTATTTCTGCTGATCCAAAGGATGAAAGTACCATACTTGTGGATGGATCACGGGATATTATTCATGGACCACTGGAAGATGGTGTTAATACTTTTGAGAATAGTATATTCTGGCTTAAAGAGTACTGGTGGATGGATGGTGCTTACAAGAAATACAAAAATTCCACAGATGACGATGCATACCTATTTTACCTTACCCGTGATACAGTTGATCTGTGGTACGAGGCAATGAAAAATCTATATGATGGTGGTGATCCGTCTCCAAGTGATGATGCTGGTCCTTACGATGATGACTGTGATTCATATCCACCAGATTATCAACAGAGTACATGGCCACAGGGTTATGATGGATATCCTTTCTATGACAGGATCCATAATGGATCATTTAACTTTCATCGTGACCTTACTAGAGATGCATATAATGATATTATAGCCATAATTTGGGAGATGACCCTAGAGGAGTGGCAGAAATCGGGTGCAGATATTGCTTTTCCAGATTATGATTCAGAGGAAGTCTGGAATACCGTTAAAGATCAGACCGAAGAGGCACGACAAAATGTGGTGGGCGATAATGGCTTGATCTCTGATTTAAATTTCAATTTCCCGTATTTCTATTTCAATCCAATAAACTTTGATGCCCAGAACTTTAATAATCTCAGGGCATTCCTTGATTATGTTACGGATACAGGTACCTATGATTCCAATTTCTGCCATTTTGTGAGATGGCATGTAGGTTGGAGAATCATAGGTCCTCCTGGATATGATCCTTGTACTGATCAGAATAACAGTGGTGGCGGTGGTGGTAACAACAGTGGTAATTTAACCAATGGCACTCATGGGCTAGATGTATCTCATTATCAGGGAAATATTGACTGGAATCAAGTGGCTGGTGCAGGATACACCTTTGCGTATGTAAAGGCTTCCGAGGGTGTAACTTATAAAGATCCTATGTTTGTTACAAATATTCAGGGTGCATCTGCAGCAGGACTTGAGGTAGGCGCCTATCACTTTGCAAGACCTACAAGCAATTCGGCAATATCTGAGGCGGATCATTTTGTGGACACAATTCAGCCATATATGAGCTATCTTACTCTCCCGCCAGCTCTTGATCTAGAGGTTGGAGAAAGCATGGGGTGGGGTGCCCTATCTAATTGGGCAAAGACTTTCCTTGAACGTGTTGAATCTAGGTTGGGGGTTACACCGATAATCTATGTGTCCAGTTATTATGCTAGACATCTTGATCCCTCTCTTACAAGATGGAACCTGTGGGTTGCACATTATGGTGTTTCTTCCCCAAATACAGGTGTTTGGAGTGATTGGATGTTCTGGCAATATACGGACAGCGGATCTGTGCCAGGAATTAGCGGAACAGTGGACCTTGATGTTTACCATGGAACTACAAAGTTTACAAATTTAATGAAGGCTTGGGCTATGTCTTCCAGAGGGATTGGAAGCAATTTACTGGATAATATGACCGAATGGATGTATCAGTCTCTTGATGTACTTTCTAAAAATATTCTACTAAATGCGAACTATTCCTCCATACCTATATTTCCAAACACGCGCCTTTCACGTTACGATTTCTGGGATACTAATCGTACATTTGATGAATATGCTCAGAGAACCAAGAACGAGACTATTGTAGTTGATTTTCAGCCGGATTATCTTCAGGAAGGTAGCGACCTCAGCATCATGGTTGGTGTGGGTCCAGGACATAGGTTTGTAGATGTGCAGGATGTTGATTATAATATGGGTAATGCGCCATATGAATACCAAATTGATGTATATGTATCTGGTCATCTAGATATAAATTTGAGAACTGATAGAACCTCTTTGGTATACGGTGGTCATCACTGGTATACATGGTATAATGACACGGTTAAATTCAATTTGCATCTTAAAATACCTATTTACAGCGCATGGTTCTTGGAATCCCACTGGAATAAATGCACACATGCTGATAATTGGGCGTTTCATACCGATGTACCATTCAATTACACAAGAGGATACTTTAAAATGGTTTCTCGTGATAGCAAGTTTAACCCATTCTTTGTAAGCAGGGAGTTGAATACTTTCATTTATGACTATGAGAAGATTGGAGAACTGTGGAACAGATATTCTACATTTTACCATTTCTCTCTTATAAATGCTAAAGATGAAATGGCTGCTTGGAATTATACCTATGAAAGAATAATTCTGGAGGCTACCAGAAAAACTAATGATGCATTAAATAACTCAGTAAGCGCTTTTTCCACAGTTTCTCAGGATATAAACAGTCTGTTTTCCAAAGCTGGAAGCTATGCATCACATCTAAAATTCTTCTATTTTGAGAGGGTATTCACAGCAACTAACGGTGGACATGTTTATGAGGACAATGGATATCAAAATTATTCTGTTGACATTGGTTCTATAAAAATAGAAGAAAAATACTCAGAAGGCAATTTCAACTTTATGGGCACTATGGAGCGTGCAGGTTTCAAAATTAATCTTAATGGAATCTACGATGGTATTGATATTCATATTGGAATACGTCCGGGAAGTATAACTTATAACAAGATGTCGTATTACACATCCAGTGGCGGTGCAGTGATGAAAATGTTTGTGGAAGCAAAACAGGATGTTTACCGTGTGGATTTTGGTTTCATAGGTGATAGCGGAGCGGTTTCAAATCTTAAGCAATACTTCCCCAGGTTGAGGCCAGGGCTCATCACCCAAGAAGATTTAATCCACGTGTTCCACAAAATGCTTAAAGATATATATGTTAATTACAATGATTCGCTTGGTTTTAGGCTGGGCGTTTTTGTAAATATTATGTATGCAGAAGAAGATGTCACCTACGCAGTATGGTACAATGGAACGCCAACCAAAGACGAATTTGTAGTATGGTTAAACAATGAGATACGGTATATTATATATAAAGTGGGTATTTCGGAGTTTCCGCAGCATGGATATGATGATCTCCGATTGAGAAACGTTTATTACATGGTGAACAACTTATGGATGCATACAAATTATGAATCATCATCTATATTCGGGTACCGAGAAAAAGGCGATTATCGTGCCTCTTGGAGATCTTATGTGCTCTCAGGTAGTTATTTCATAGACGTTCCCACGCCAGATAGAGGCTATGGAGACAATTCGTAAGATTGGAAGTCATAGATCCTCACCAATATTTTTATATCTGTAATTTCTCCCATCTCATATGGATCTAATGAGTACTAATGCCAAGGGTCGGTTTATAAGAGGTAAGAAATTACTGGTGTTTGGCTCCTGTGTGGCAAAAGAGCATCCAGAGTTTTTGGAAAAATTTGGAGATTATACAAAACTTTCATTCTGCCCTGAGAAAGAGCATATCAACATGGCGTTTTACAAACTTATTGCCATGATATCCGTGGCTGAGGAATTAGTTATTCTCACGGTGGACGGGTCCCCTCACTGTGTTCAGCTGCATTACATAGCCGAGGAATTGCTTAAATATTCCGAAAAAAAATTTGCCGTAAAGCATTTTGTCATTGAAAAAGGCAACATCGTAGGAATATCATCAAGATCAGTTAGGCTGTCTAGGTACCTCTCAAAAATAGAAAAGATGCTAGACGGATCTGTTTAATTTTCTTATAATAACAAAAACCAGTATGGTCAAAATAGTTGAAATTGATATCATTTGTAGTATGTTGGGTGTTATTTGGTCTTTTATTACTATCTGTGTTATGGTGCTACCACGCAGTATACCCAATTTGCATTCGTACACTCTGTGTATGTAGCCAAAATTAAGTTCTATATCTATAGTTGAATTGTCTTGTATTTGCTCAGGATAATACAGTGTGATATTAAAGCCACTTTCATTTTGGATGGTGCATATACTGTGGTTTCCCACGGTGATTTTCAACCTAGCACCCTGAGCAAGGTATCCATTGATATATATCTTACCAACCACATATATTTTTCTCATTCTTGTTATATGTTCCCGAAAATACCAGTTTACCGTACCATTTTTATTGTATCCGTAAATAAATATAGTAAAACTTCCGTAACCAATGGCTATACTAAATTTACCCTCAGGACCTATTATTCCACTATATCCGTTTGTAATGTTTTCTACATAAATTTCCACATAACTGGAGTTTGATGAGTATTTAACTAAAAGTGTATCTTCCACAATGGTATAGTTTACTCTCCCAGAGGCTCTTTTTATTGTTTGGGGGTAGAATATGGAATCAAGAAATTCGTCCCATAGTGAATCTTTTGCAAAATCTGTGAAATAATACTCTGGATTTATCGTGTAACTTGGAAAGTAAATTCCAATACCATGTGCGTTCCTTACATGGTATCCGTTGGCAGGATGCGGACAATCCCATGCTTTTGCATATGTCATGTTTTCAATATTCTCTTTGGTTATTCTTGCCAATATGGAAAGCTTATAGTCATGTATGCTTTCAATTTTTTCCATGAGATCGTAGAGATCTACAACACTGTGAAGTTCGTATCTTTCAACATCCTTTGTTGCATTTATTATCTTATCAGACAGATATGGTCCTAGGGGTATGGTGTTATTTAAAGCAGTGTTAAAATCTTTGATGAATCGGGGTATCCTGCTTGTATTAACTGAGGCCATGATTACAGATAGTCCCTCTTGGGTATAGAATCTTCTAGCCCAATTATATACAGAATCCACTACTAGTTTACTTGCATTCTCCGGATTTTTATCTTCAATTTTACTTAGTATATCATAATATGGCCATCCATTGGCAGGCTCATCCTTCTCTGAAGCAACTATGTAATCTGCAGTATTAGCAAGAGCATAGTATATTTCAATGCCACCCATTCTGCAGGCATCAAATCCAAGGACCTCCAGTCTTTTACCACGTATAATGTTGAATTTTTCCAGAGATTTTTTTATTTCTTCAAGAGTCAACCAATCTCCATGATCGAGACATACGCCTGTGTAATAACTTCCGTGGTCCCATAAATCAAGAAAGTAGTGCATCCCGTGATAGTTTTTATACGTCCAGTTTAGAAAATATTCAAGAGTGGCTCCGTCGCCCATATCCACTTCACCTAGATCTTTCAACAGCACTTTTTTTCCTTTTTCAATTTTGTATATAGCAGAGTCTCCATTTGAGGTTGAATCGTAAAGGACGATTATTGTTATGTTGTTATTGGATCCATAACTCATCATCTCTGCAAGATC